>JBLMXG010000230.1:0-6592 GCA_050257635.1 Chloroflexota bacterium | reverse complement strand
CTTGACGTCGGCATCTTTGACGATCAAGCCGCTGCCATAGATGTCGAGACCGGTGTCCTTCATGAATATTTTTTTCAGTTTCACCCCGACTTTGGACGCGGCGAGGTCGGCCACTTCGTCGTTGGAGGCGCGAAACATGACAATAAAGTCGGCTTTTTTTGTCGCCAGTGCCGCCGGCTGGATCGGCGCCGCTGTCTCCTGAATCTTGATCGCCTTGAAGTTTATTTTGTTGATGCGACAGTAGGCCGGCATGAGAAACCACTGGGCCTGTCCCGGACTGATCGCCCAGGACTTTCCTTCGAGATCTTTAATACCCTGGATGACACCCTCATCGCGCCACACGATCGTCGTGGCTATGTAACCGAGCTGAGCTACCGCTTGGACCGGCGTACCGCGCGATTTGGCAACGATCGCGGTAGCGATATCGGCAAAGCCAAAATCGGCGCCGCCGGCAGCGATGCTGCGCACGGTATCGGCTGAGCCCTTGCCGGCGAGTATCGTCGCGTTCAAACCGCGCTTGGCGTAAAAACCTTTATCTAACGCAACGAACCATGGGACGTGTTTTCCGCCGAGGATAAAATCCATTTGAATGGTCGCCGGCGTCAGCTCGGCGGCCCGGGCCGGCGCCGCCAGCGCACCCATTGCCAGCAGCGCAATCAATGCCGTCACCCATCCGCGCCATTTTCTGATCATAACCTTCATAGGATCCTCCACCCGCGAGTCGTCAAAACGAGCCTTCCACTTCCCTCACGCCGGCGCTCCAGGGTGCCAACTTGCGCTGCATGATCTCTGCCAACCAAAATAGCCCCAGCGACAGCACCGCCAAGATCAGCAGGATCACCAACGCGAATGCGGTGTCCAAGCTGTAATTCGCCTGCAGCACCAGATAGCCGAGCCCTTCGTTGGCGGCGACGAATTCAGCGACGATGGCGCCGGTTACCGACAGCACGATGGCGACCTTGATCCCGGCGAACAAGTACGGTAACGAGTTCGGCAAGCGAATCTTTTTAAACACGTCGAAGGCCGACGCGCGATTGATGCGCGCCAGCTCCAACAGCTCCGGCTCGACTTCTTTGAGGCCGACCACGGTATTCACGACGATGGGAAAAAACGCAACGAGGAAGGCGATCGCAATTTTGGAGAACAAACCATAGCCAACCCAAATCACCATCAAGGGCGCGAACGCGCTCTTTGGCATGGCGTAGAGAATCACGATTAGCGGATAGATCGTGTTCTGCAAGTGGCGCGAATACACCACTGCGATCGCGAAGCCGACGCCCAGGAGCAACGAGAGCGAAAACCCGCCGAAGGCCTCGATGAACGTGATCACCGAATGGTTGCCGAGTATGGGCAATTTATGAATAAAGCTCAGCCACAGGGCGCGCGGCGGCGGCAGGATAAAGTCCGGCACCTTGATGATCTCGACGAGGACTTCCCATAACACGAGGAGCGCGACAAAAAACACGATGGGCTCTGCGGTATTCTTCCAGGAAGATTTCACGGCACCACTCGCGCCGACGTTAATGGAAAGCCCGGATTGTGTCAAGGAAAGTGCGCGATATCGGTTCTTCGAAAACCGAGCAGGAGGGTTCGACGCGAATCGAAACATCCGGCAGTGCGCGAGAGGCAATCCCGTTAACGGCGCGCGCGGGTCGCGCTCGCGAACCGGCGCACCAGCAAGCGTAATTCTCGTTTAAGGTTCTTCCTGCTCGGGCTTGATCTGGCTGTGATCGAGCAGCATATCGCGCTTGCGCCGGATCATTTCCCGCTCTTGATTGAGAAATCGCTCCACCGCGCGGCGGAAATGGCCGTCGACGATGTAGTGCGCGCTGGTCGTGTGCTGCGGATCGAGGCCGCGCAATTGCTTGAAGCTGCCGCCGGCGCCGGCTTCGAAACGCTCCAGGCCCATCCGGATCGAGTGCTCGATGGCGGCATAATAGCAGACGTTGAAGTGCAGAAACGGATGCTCCTCGAAAGCGCCCCAGTAGCGCCCGTACATCGCGACATCGTCGCGCACATTGAAGGTGCCGGCGATAATCTTGCCGTCGCGCTCGGCGAGCATGAGACAGAGATGGTCCGCAAAGCGGCGGTGCAGCTCGTCGAAGAACTGCTGGGTCAAATACTGCCGCCCGTAGTAAAGCCGGTCGACATGCTCTTTGTACAAGCGAAACATTGTGCGCAGATGCTTTTGCGTCAACTCGCCGCCTTCGTAGGCGCGGATCGTGATCTTGCGCTGCTCGATCTCGCGCCGCTCGCGCTTGACTTTGTTGCGCCGGTCGCTGCGAAAGCTGGCAAGATAATCATCGAAGCAGCCGTAGCCCCGGTTCTGCCAGTGAAACTGAATGCCCACGCGCGGGAAGAAGCCCACTTGCTCAAGCGCCGCGCGCTCGTCGGCCAGACAGAAATTGACATGCACCGAGGAGATCTTGTTGTCGGCGGCGACTTTGGCCAATGCCCGCCCCATCAGGCGAACCAGCGCGTCGCGGTCCTCGCCGGCCGCGGTGAGAAAGCGGTGGCCGGTCACGGGCGTGAAGGGAATGCCGACGAGCATCTTGGGGTAATATTGAATGCCGGCGCGATGCGCCGCCTCGGCCCACTCATAATCGAAGACGAATTCGCCCATGCTGTGAAGCTTCAAATACATCGGGCAGGCTGCGATCAGCTTGCCCGCCCTTTCCGCGATCACGTGATGCGGCAGCCAACCGGTTTCTTCATTGACGCATCCCGACTGCTCCAGGCTATCGAGCCAATCCCATTTCGAAAACGGCGTCGCCCCCGCCGCCAAGGCGTCCCATTGATTCCGCCCGACCTCGGCAATTTTCCGAAGGATCCGGATTGTGACATCGTCCGCCATAGAAAATGACTTTACCACGACTTCCGAGCGCCCGAAACTTTTCCTCCAATTTAACCGGCCGAACCGCCGACCCCTTCAACACTTGCTCGGGCTCGCTGGCCGGGGGTCGGCCGCGCCGCTCTTGACAACGGCTGGCGCCGACCTTATTGATTACTCACGCGCCGAATATTTATGGTGATCTACAACCTCATCTGCAAGAAAAAACATAGCTTCGAAGGCTGGTTTCCCAGTTTTGAAGAATTTCAAAAGCAGGCCGATAAAAAGCTTATCTCCTGTCCGACCTGCGGTACGACCAAGGTCGAGAAGGTTCCCCACGCCTGCGCAGTTCATGTAAAAAAAGAGGAGCCCGCGCCACCGGCGAAAAAACCCAAGCCGACTCCGCCGGCGCTCCCCTCCCCTGCGGAGTTCAAGGAAATGCTCATCAGGGTGCATCACTACGTCAAGGCAAACTATGAAGACGTAGGCGCAAAATTCGCCGAAGAAGCCAAAAAAATCCATAAAGGCGAATCGGAAGAGCGCCCGATTCACGGCACGGCGACAGTCACAGAAACCAAAGAGCTCGCCGAAGAGGGCGTGCCGTTTATCGCCCTGCCCAAGCCGGAACTCGACAGCTAATTTTTTCGCTGCTTTGACGAACAAGGATCTTCGACGCCGCCCCTCGGGCGGCGTTTTTGTTTCGCCGCGGTCTTGCAATTGCCACTGCGCTGCGAAATAAAATCAAGCCATTACCCAAGGGAGCGACCCCATGCTATTGATCAACAACCAGACCGTAGAAAAGATTCTCGACATCAAGGGCTGCATGGAGGCCCTGGAGATCGGCTATCGCGATCTCATCGACGAGCGCGCCAACTATCGTGGTCGCTACGATTTCTTCGTGCCCAACGACGACCCCAAGCTCATGTACCGCTGGGGCACCATGGAAGGCGCGTCGCGTTCCTTTGAAACCTTCGCGATCAGAATGAAGTCCGACATGCTCGAATGGCCGGAGGGCAAGACGGTAGAAAAATATTGCGTCGAGCCCGGGACTTTCTGCGGCGTCGTCATGGTGTTCTCGACGCGCAACGGCGAGCCGCTGGCGATCATCAACGACGGCATCATTCAGCATATGCGCGTCGGCGGTTGCGCCGGACTGGGCGCGAAATATTTATCGCGCGAGGATTCGAGCGTCGTCGGCATCTTCGGCTCGGGCGGCATGGCGCGCACTTACCTGCTCGCCTTCAACCAGGTGCGCAAACTGCGCGAGGTCAAAGTCTTCAGTCCGACCAAAACAAATCGCGAAGCTTACGCCACCGAGATGGGCGCAAAGCTCGGCATCAAGGTCACGCCGGTGGAACGCCCGGAGGACGCCGTGCGCGGTTGCGATATCGTCGCTACCTGCACCGACTCGATCCAGGTCGTGGTCGACGATCCGGACCTGGTCGAACCGGGCATGCACCTCACCTGTGTCAAGGCGAATGAGTGGAATCCCGAGATCGTCAGGAAAGCCGATCTGGTGATCAAAATGGGCCGGCCGACGTTAAATCTGGACGTGGGCCAGATCCGCATCGGCGCCGAGGCAGCGGTGGTTGCCGGCAGCGCCGAAGAAATCAAACGGATCGCCAACCCGAAGGTGGATATTTTCTCCCAGGATTTTCCTGTGCTCACCGACATCATGTCCGGCAAGCTCAAGGGGCGGACCGACGCGAGTCAAGTCACTTTCTTCGCCAACAGCGGCACCCAGGGGCTGCAGTTCGCCTCCACCGCGGGTTACGTCGTGCGCGAAGCCAAACGGCGCGGCCTCGGCCAGCAGATCCCCACCGATTGGTTTTTGCAGGATATCAGAGACTGACAGTGTGCCCAATTATATTTGAATTTCCGGGTTGGGATTTGCGTTACAAGGCGGACAAGAGATGACTCACGCAAAGACGCAAAGCACGCCAAGTGACAGCCAAGGCTGTCATCCCGAGTGAAGGCGAGGGATCTAAGAAAAATTTCTCCCATTCGGTCGAAATGACACCTTCGCGTCTTGGCGCGATAAATTTTCCTGCAGTCGCTTTTTCCAATATATCTAAGATAAAATCCCATCATGGATAAAACTCCTGTCTTCACCGCCGAGCAAGCGCTGATCCGCTTGCGCCAATCGGTTCACGGGAAGTCGGCCAACTTCTACGCGATGTATTCGAGCGTCCTCGGCGGCATTGTCACCGACCCGGCGCTCATGGTGCTGCCGCTCGACGATCATATGGCGCACCGCGGCCACGCGGTTTTCGATACCGCCACGCTAGCGCATGGAATGCTTTATCAACTCGATCCCCATCTCGATCGACTGATCAAGTCGGCGCAAGCCGCGCGCATACCGCTGCCATTTCCACGCGAGCGCCTGCGCCACATCATTTTGGAAACAGCGGCGGCAAGCCGCCAGCGTGAAGGCTCGGTGCGTTACTGGCTTTCCGCCGGCCCCGGCGGCTACGGTCTCGGGCCCGCGGAGTGCGTCGGCAGCAGTTTTTATGTGATCGTTTTCAAGCAGGAAGCCTATCCCGAAAGTTACTATCGAGACGGCATGAAGCTCGTCACCAGCGGGGTGCCGATCAAGCCCCCGCTCTTCGCCCGGATCAAATCGACCAATTATTTGCCCAACGTGCTGGTCGTCCTGGAAGCCAAGGACCACGGCGCCGACAACGGCGTTTTCATCGATCAGCGCGGCATGGTGGCGGAAAGCTCGAACATGAACGTCGCGTTCGTGACCGAGGACCGCGTGTTTCGCCATCCACCCTTCGACGCGATTCTGTCCGGCATCACGATCCAGCGCGTCCTCGAATTTGCCCGCCGGCTAGTCGAGAAAGGCGCGCTGAGCGCCGTCAGCCTCGCCGATATTACAGTAGAAGAAGGGCGAGCCGCAGCGGAGATGATGCTGATCGGCAGCTCGATCAAAGTCGCGCCCGTGGTGGAATGGGACGGGAAGAAAATCGGTAACGGCAAGCCCGGACCAATCGCTAAAAAGCTCTTGGAAATGTGGAACGAGGACGTGCGAACAGCCCAGGACCAACTCGTCCCCGTGCCTTACGACCAGGAAATTTAATCGTGCCAGCCGCTCGATGACGCCGATCGCCCGATGATCCCGCCGAGATAACCTCACCGGACAACCATGCGCAAACGGATCGTCTTAGCCGGCTGCGCGGCTTTGGCCGGTGTCCTGATTCTCCTGCTGTTGAGCGCTAACTCCCTGGTCGAGCGTAATAAAGCTTTCCTTATCGGCCGCGCAGAGCAGGCCTTCGGCAGGAAACTTTCCGTGGGCCAAATCCGGATAACCTTCTGGCCTATTGGCGCTCGACTGCAAGATTTTGCCCTCGCCGATGATCCCGCCTTCTCCGCTGAAGACTTTGTGCGGGCCAAGGAATTTCGAATAGAGCTTCGCCTACTGCCTTTGTTCAGCGGCGAGATCCGCCCCAAGAGAATGATGCTTGAGTCGCCGATGATCACGCTCGTGCGCGATGCGAGCGGCCGATACAACTTCGCCAGCCGAAACCGTAGGGAGAAACCCGGTCGCGACGGCACCGATAGCGGCGCAAAGCGCTCAACCGAATGGGACATCGAACAATTATTCTTGCTGCCGGCATTCGCTCTCGCCGACGGCACCCTGCGCTACCGCGATCTCGCCGGCCGCGAGTTGGTAATATCGCGCATCAACTTGAAAGCAGGCGACTTCGAACCAGACCAGCCGTTTGCAATCGAGCTGGAAGCCGCCGTCAATGCCGCCGA
>JBLMXG010000229.1:0-5380 GCA_050257635.1 Chloroflexota bacterium | reverse complement strand
GTCTCGTCGGGAAAGACATCACTTGGGAAGAATCTGAGTCGAATATCGCCGCGTACCGAGTTCCTGTATCGATATTCACCTTGAATGCTTGTTTCGGGAGAGAGTTCCAACTGTAAAAAAGCTGTACCAATGTCATCGTTCTGGTTAGCGTTTGTTCGAAACCCGTCCGTTTGAAAGTGAAAGCCGCCAAGGCTGAAAGAAGCTTTTTGGTAGATCCCCGAGAGAACGCCTTCGCCACCATAAGTGCTATTTTCGCCGGCAAGGCCTGTGGTCTGAAAGTTGATCCCATTTCGGTTGAACAGCGGGTTGAACTCGTTGAAGGACAGGGCCGCAGGCCCTTGGGCACTAAGGAGAAACAAGTTGCTCTCGGTAAGGTGAGGCTGAATCGGCGTCATGTTCAGAGGCTGAAGCAATTGAGATTGAAGCAGTTCACTGACCCGGGCGATCTCATGGCGCGGCAAGAAAGCGTACGAGTCGGCGAGAAACCGGTGCGCGGAATAGTTAGTCGGATCCGTGTTGACGGACTTCCAACCTTCGACCAGGCCTAGCTGTTGAAATCCCAGGTCGCTGTAGATTCGAGCCTGGGCTGCGCTGCGCGCAGCCAAGTCGGAGTCGAGCTGTAAACTTGATCGGTAAACTGCCCGGTTGTCGTTCAGCTCGATGGCTTTTTGCATGTCCTGCAAAGCCTCAACGGGCCGGTTCGTGGTCTGCTTCGCAATCGCATCGTAGAACCATGGTGTGGGGTCCTTCGGGTCCAGTTCCTTGGCGATCGCATACTCGCGCTCATCTAAAGGCCCGCGCTTTTCTTCGTAATAGGCTTTGCCTAGATAACTACGAACGATGGAGTTGTTGGGATCCAGGCTTGCGGCGATTTCGATTTCCCTTCGTCCGTCTTCCAGATCGCCGTCTCGGATCTTTGCCAACCCTAGACCGAGTCTGGGCAGATAATCCGCCTGATCGAATCCAATCGCCTTTTCGAAGGCCGCCTTGGCCTCCTTTGTATTGACCTGTGTCAGATAGGCGAATCCCAGCACGGTTTGTGTCCTGGACAGATCGGGCTCGAGTGCGACTGCCTTCTTGGCCGCCTCGAGGGCTTCATCCAGATCGGCAAATGACATATGAATCTCAGCCAATCTTGCCCACGCAAGCGCGTTATCCGGGCTTGCTTGCGCCGCCGACTTCAAGCTATTGCGCGCGCCTTCGAGATTAAAATTTGCTTGCTGCGCATAGGAAAGCGCAATCCACGCGGAAGCCGATTTACGGTCGGATTCGACGGCCTTTTGTGCAAGTGCGAGCGCTTTCTCTTTATCATTTTGAACCACCGCTATGATCGATTGCAGCGCCATCGCATCGCCGTATTTCGGATCCAAGTTCAGCGCTCGATCGAGATCTCCGGTTGCTTCATCGACCCGGCCGACAGCCAGCAGTAACGAGGCGCGGTAAGCGAAAAACCGCGGCTCGCGGATGTCGCTAGGAACGCCTCGAATCGCATCAAAGGCGTTCTGATAATCCCCTTTCATGTAAGTCTCGATGGAGTTCCGGACCATCCCTTCCCAACCGGCCCCCGTTGGAAACTCACCGGCGCGAAAATAGGTGACCGGCGGGTAATACAATGCCCATTGCACCGCGTCGCGCGGATGCGCAACGGCGCGAAGTACGGGCGCCTGCCCCTTCGCGGCGACTGCCGACTGACCGCCGGTGAGAACCAGGCTACCGTCCTGGTTCGAAGCCAAAACCTTTCCTTCAAAAATAGTTATCAGAGCTCGGTCGGCTTGAACTTCTATTAGACCTTCGGTGCCCTCCACTCCGGCATTGACAAACGCCGTATGCACTTCGAGATGGCGCGGACGCCGGCTAAAAAAATGCAGCGCTCCTTTGAACAATTCTATGAGAGAGGCGCCCTCCTGTTTGATGCCGCCGAGGGTAATCGTTGTGTTCTGATCGATCCGAAGCACGGGTTGGTTCACCAAGGCGAGGTCCGCCCGGCTGCGCTCCAACACTTGAACCTGGTCGCCGGCACAGAAAGTGTCGTTGAGATTTACCCTTTGCCACTGTGTAGCACCGGCCCTGCGTACCTCGACGCCTCCTTGCACCGATACTGCCTTTGCAATCCACGGATCGCATGGCGTGGCGGCGGGTAAAACGTTGGAGTAGAACACGCCCATGGTAAGGCTTGCGCAGAAGATCGTGACAAATGATGCACAGCTCCGCTTCATAACCCACCCACTTTCGCACTAATCGTGAAACTAATATTGGCCGCTATTTTTCCTCGAGCGGAATGACCCCTTCCCATGCCTCTTCAGGCGCATTCACTTTGTACTGATCACATAGATTTATGTAAAAACGCGCCGGACCATCGATTTGGCAGTTCCACTTAAGTCGAGAAAATTTATCTCTTGCCTCGTCCCAAGACCTCTGTTTGAACGCGTGTAACGCCTCGGAAAAGATTTCACAAATCTGCCGCTGATTTTCTTTGGCTTCCGCGCTGCGGCACAACAACTCATGGACGACTACCGGCTGAGACTTTCCTTTGAGCCGAAAGGTCCCTACGTCTCGTGTCAGAAACCCTGGGAGCCCCTGTATCACCTCATCCGATACCAGAATCCCGGTCCCTAAATATTTGTTCAATCCGTCCATCCTCGAGGCGGTATTAACGGTATCTCCCGTAGGACCGTACATATAGTGTTCCCCGGCGCCAATATTCCCCAGATAGATCTGCCCGGCATGAACCGCAACACGGGTGGGGAGTTTCAATGACGGAAATAAACGATTAAACTGACTCACGGCTCGGGCAACTTCCAATGCAGCGTGGCATGCTTGTTCGCGCAGCGAGGGATCGGGTCGCGCCGCTTTCCAGACCGCCAAGATCGAGTCACCCTTGAGATCGACAACGAGCCCGCCGTTTTGCTTTATCGGTTCAAATGCGGACTCAAAATACTGATGCATGAAATCGCTCAGTTGTTGGGGACTCATCGCCTCCGCGACGTGGGTATACTCTGCGGCATCCGTGAAGAGGCACACGCCATACAACATCTCGCCCGCTCTTCTGATATCGACAATGTTCTTTGCCAGCTCGTGCACCACATCGTTCGGGACGTAATAAGCAAGCGCCCTTCTAATATTCTGGCGCTCCTTGTTGGTCTCGAAATAATTCCAAAAGACTGCGCCGAAAAAACCAAGAGGCGCCTGCAAGAACAATGGAACGACGATCGGTATCCAGGTGCCATGGGCGGCAAATTGGTAGTGGGCGATCGACAGATAGCCCCCGCTTAAAGTCGCTGCCGCAAGCGCGGCAACGACAGTACCGGCCATGCGGCAGACAACCCCAATGAGGATACCCCAGCCGAGAATGATTAAAAGAAAATAACCAAAAGAAATAGGCTTTACCGGTTTATCCTCGAGTAGGTTTGAGAATGCTGTCGCCGCGATTTCTATCCCGCTGAGGTAAACCCCGTCCGGTTGCGAAAACACCGTATAATAGCTGTCTTCCTTTTCTGTCGGCGAATTTTCCGACAGTCCGACAAAAACCGCTTTGTCCTTAAAATCTACTCGTTCCCCGTTGTTTAAATTTTCTCGTTCCGCTAAGACGCGGTAGAACGGCACGGTGACTAGGGTACGTGGCGGCCCATAAAAGTTGAGATGCCGGCGATTATCGCCGCCGTACATGCTTATCAGGGACTTTAGCAAAGTATGTTTGTGCCTATCCTGTGTAACCGGAAAGGATCGTTCTAGTATTTCCAGCATAGTCTTCTGAATCGACGGATCGCTTTGAAATAGCCCGTGGATATCTCTGATGAGTCTCGCAGGTCTTTCGGCAGTTAGCGGCGAATCGCCATCATGAAGCGGCAAGCGCGGATTTGTTTTTTTCAAGAGACGGACAAAATCATCGTATACTTCGGAGGCGTAGCGTTGGAATGCAACGACTGGAAATGTCGGCGCATCTCCAGCGCTCGGTTGAAACGTCCAGTATTGATTTACTTTGACGGGCACTCTGGGGAGGACAAAGGGCGCTGTTGAGAACGCAGATTTTGCGAAAAAATCGAGCGGTTTCACGGTGTTCACAATCCGGTGCCTGACCGCTGGCAAACCGTCTTTTGCCGATAACGACAGATCTTTTAGCCTGAGCCGTTCGGCCAGCACAACGTTCCCGGCATCCTTCATCGCATTTGCCAGTAGATTGTCTTCATCAGGAGGACCCGGCTCGGTGAAATACAGGTCCAAAACGATGACCCGGGCGCCTTCCTTTCTCAGTTTTTCAATCAATTGCGCGTAAAGTGAGCGCGGCCAGTTCGCCGGATTGGCGGGCACTTTCAGACGGTCGGATGATTCCTTGTCAATACCCACCACCACAACATCCGAAGGCGCCTTTCTAACTCCGCGCAAATTGAACAGTAATCCGAGCCCCGCGTTTTCTTCAATATCATGGGCGAAACGGAAAACACCGACCAACAGGCCGATTATTCCAATGAGGCATCCAAAGAGCGCGGCTTTTAATAGACGCGGCATTTGAAATTCAGCAAAAGGTCTAAGAAATCTTCCGCCGGCTCAACATTGTGCCCGTTCGCACCGAGCGATCTAGGGATTGCGTGACAACAGGCCTGATCCGTTGGGAAGGAATTAAGATCCGTTAACCTGGGGTCGGTCTCGGCAATATCCCAAATCGGCGACTTGGGATAATAGTCCAACCGAACGATTCTGCCAAGCGAAATATAGACCGCCTACGCTACCCACAACGGCACCAGATAGGCAGGTGTTATGCCAGCGCCACCTGATCGTTGGCAAAAGAGGAAACGCCTCATGATTGCCTCACTTTTTCTCACCGAGACACCGGCAGCCAAAATGTGCGGGGCCGAGAACAACCTCAGATACGCGCGCGACGCAAAATTGATACAGGGCGGTTAGATCGAAACGTGGTGCAGATGTTAGTCTTCAGAATTCCTTTGATCGGAGCGACTCCGGGAATTTCCCAATCATCCCACATCTCATCGACCCTTTTCTGAATGTAGGCGTGGTGTTCGTTTTTCAGGCGACCAAAACGACCCTGCTTGGTGAGAAAATGAAAAACATCTCGTCGTAGACCTGTCAAAGACAAGCCGGAGGGGGCTGCCTTCCCCGCCGGTTACGACGATGCCGCACCGAACTAACGGAGCGGTGTTGGGCTTCCTCTTGTCAGGTATGTTGAAGACTAGGCAGTTTGGCATCGTCGCATGTCATGAAGCCCTCTAACGGGCACTCGCCGCCTTCAAGGGCGCGGCTCCGGCAGGAAACTCGGCGGGCTCGTGCGCCACTCTTTTGACCACCAGGGGTTTAAGAACAAAGAGAGCAAGAACCGCCGCAAGTAGATCGCAGCCAACGGCGATCCAGAAAACATCGACCCAAG
>JBLMXG010000228.1:0-27571 GCA_050257635.1 Chloroflexota bacterium | reverse complement strand
GCCCGTAAAGCCGTTGTGCCGTAAAAATCTTTTTCCGGTCAGGTAGTTAGGCCGTATTGGAATAGCTGCGGCTCGGGAATACCTGGATCGGGTTAGTTCTGCCAATCATGGCAAATCGATGACAAATTGACAATTACAATGACAAGTAGTGCGTTACTTTACCCATCGATCCAACAGACCACATGATTGGCAAAAGGCGATACGCTAGATTGGGACGTAACCATAAAATGTCAATTTTCGTACTCTGCGAGGACAGCTTACTTGCAGCAGGTCATTGGGGCGACCAGAGGTCCTCCGATGAGTCGCAGAGCCGTAAACATTGCGTTAGAGGTGTCTTCTAGCCTCCAATTGAGACCCTGCCAGGGCGCGGGGAATTGGCGCGGCGCATCAATAGAGGGGAATCAGTTTTTGCGCCACTAAAGAATATCTGCAACTGAGATTCTATATTTTCTTTGCTTCCGGCTGCTGTGAGATTAGTTCTTTCACCTCGTCGTCCGATAACGATTCAATCTCGGTCAACATGCGAGACGCATCGACTTTTTGCGCTTTGCTAGCCAGAATGGCCGTAATCTCCGACGCCAAGTTCGCAATGGTCGGTTGCTCAAAGATAGCCCGCAGCGGTATTTCTACTTGGTACTCTTCGTGGATGCGGGAAATAGTTTTTGTAGCCAAAAGTGAGTTTCCGCCAAGGCTGAAAAAATTGTCACGAATACCGACCGTATCGATCGACAGGACCTCAGCCCAAATCCTGGCCAGCGACCGTTCCATGTCATTCCCGGGCGGCTCATAGGCTACACTCATCTCCGGACGCTTGCTTTCCGGCTTCGGCAAAGCCCTTCGGTCCAGCTTGCCATTAATTGTCGGCAGTGACTCCACAAATACGAACGCCAGAGGAATCATGTAATCCGGCAGTTTGCTCTTGAGAAAGCCTGCGAGTTGATCCACAGGTAGGTTGCCTCCGGTTCGAGAAACCACGTACGCGGCCAAATAGGTCTCCCCTGCTTCTCGCTCCCAAGCCGTAACCGCCGCTTCCTTTGTTTCCGGATATTCCATCAACGCCCTCTCAACCTCACCCAGCTCCACTCGATAACCTCTTATCTTGACCATGAAGTCTTTTCGGCCCAAATGAATCAACAATCCGTCCGGCCGCAGCCGGCCCATATCGCCGGTCAAATAGATACGCTCATTGCCACCGCCATCCTGAGCAGGCAAAAATCTCGCCTTCGTTAGCTCTGGATTTTTCCAGTACTCTTGCGCTAGATAGCGGCTCTGGACTGCAATCTCGCCGATTTCGCCCGGTTTTAACGGTCGACCGTCATCGTCAAGAATCAAGACTTTTTTCTCTTCCCGAGTATATCCTGCCGGTGTGCCTTTCTCTGGAAATGAAAAAGCGTGATCGACTACGGCGCAGGTAATACAACCTGCTTCAGTTGCACCCATATGGAAGGCTAGTGAAGTGCTTGCAGGAAAGTATTTCCGATAGACATTGAAATCCGAACGCGTGATCGGTGATCCTGAGAGGTGTATCAGTCGCAAATCAGAGAATGAATGATCCTTTGGAATGTAGTCCACAAACTGGCGAAACAGACTCGGAGCACAATGAAATATGGTGATTCTTTCGGCATCGAGCCATCGGACCAACCCAAAGGCTCCTTCAGTCTTTACATTGAACGGCAACAGGGAGGCGCCGCTCAGCAATGATGCATAGAGATTTATTTCTCCGCTTCCAAAGCTGATGGAATGCAACAAGCTAAGCCGATCATCAGGCTGCACAGAGAGGAACTTGATGTTAAATTTCGCTCGTTCCAAGCAATAAGCGTGGGTTTTAACCACGCCCTTGGGTTCGGCGGTGGAGCCGGATGTATATACTATCGTCGCAATATCATTGGAAGTTACGGCCAGGTTTAAATTGTCATCAGAAATTTGAGCTGCGATTTTATCGATATCCAAATATCCGCCGTTGTAACCGACCAGTGTTCGAGCGAAGTCGCCGTTCTCGTTGTTGGTTACCAGTAGTCGGGTCTCGGTGTTTCCCAGCATGTACGTTATCCGTGACGGCGGAAAAGTAGGATCGATGGCGACAAAAAATTTGCCTGCTTTTAGCGCACCGATGACGGCCGTGATTAAATCGATCCCGTTGCCGAACAATAGGGCGATCGGTTCGCTGCCCGGGCCAATTTGTTCCAGGATAGCTCGGCCGATCCGATTTGCCGCTCCGTTCAAAGCTTCATAAGTTAATGTACGATCCCGGGTCTTAATGGCGATTCGATCGGGATAACTTTGCACAATCTGCTCAAACCGCCGCGATAGGGTTGCCTCCACATCTGTTTCCATGAAGTCAAACGAACGCCCCGACGAATCAAAACCCTTCGTTCCGGTAATATCATGTGCTCTGTTGTCGATCATCGGCAAATTTACCTTGCCTTTCTGATTACAAGCGAAATACCGCAAGCCTGCGGCAATGCGCAACCCCCGTCCCGGGGTGTGACGCCCATGTCAGTTTTCGCAAATCATCAATGCAAGGCGGACGCCATAGGATCCCGAGGCATCCGATGAGAGCTGAGTTCGTTCTTTGCAACCTTTCTGGATCTTGCACCGGGCCGCTCTGCCCAAATACTTGGCAGACCAAACGCTTAATCCTGTAAAATGTCCCAGCCTGCCGGGTAACGGGTCAGTTGACGGCACTCCTATCGGCACTGCGAAGCCAACTCGTCATAAATGACGCGCATGAGGTCATCAAACGGCTGCGCGCCGCATAAGAGCTGACCATTGGCGCAGAAGATCGGAGTATTCGTCACTCCCATGCGTGTTCTCTTTTCAACGTCTTTCTCCACCGCGACTTGATCTTTACAACTGCTAAAGCACTTCGGGAATGTCTCGCTGTCCAAATCGACATCCTTTGCACTCGATCTTCAGATCATCGGGATCCGCCCCTGGGACGCAGTCGCAAACAACTTGTCGTGGTTAGGCCACAAGTTCTTCTGCTCGTTCGCGCAACTCATGGCTTCGTGACCTTTGGACACTGCTAGGTGAAATGAGTCGATAGGAACGTCACGAAAGATGACCCTCGCTCTCCCGCCGTACCGAAGCTCAATCTGAGCTAGTGTCGGCAAAACGCATTTGTAGGTGGAGCGGTCACGCGAGCCGCTAATTCAAGTATCGAAGTCAAGGTCGAAAACAACTGACTTCGACCGGCACTGTCTGCGGAGCACCTATTTTATCGTTGACTGACAAATTGTCTGCATAGCCCGATGAAGCCCTCTCCATTTAAACTTCTATACCGTCTCTGACCTTGTAGGAAGGTTTTTAAAAGACCTGCGTATTTGCTAAGAGTTTAATACATTTCGGACGTCAGGAGCGCTCAGGTCTTGGCGTTTAACTCCGAAAGCATTTTAGGAGGCAACATGAAATCACGCGCCGCCGTCGCTTGGGAAGCGGGCAAGCCCCTGGTTATTGATGAAGTGGAAGTCGCCGGGCCGAAAGCCGGCGAGGTGTTATTGAAGATCGCCGCCACTGGAGTTTGCCATACCGACGCCTACACGCTTTCGGGGAAAGATCCAGAAGGTTTGTTCCCGGCGATCATGGGACATGAAGGCGGTGCCATAGTCATGGACGTCGGCGCCGGTGTTACCTCGGTAAAACCCGGCGACCATGTGATCCCTCTTTACATTCCCGAGTGCGGCCAGTGCAAATTTTGCAAGTCGGGCCGCACCAATCTCTGCGGCGCCATTCGAGTGACCCAGGGCAACGGCGTCATGCCTGACGGCACTTCGCGTTTTTCCCTGAACGGCAAGCCGATTTTGCATTACATGGGCACTTCGACCTTCTCGGAGTATACGGTGCTGCCGGAAATCGCGGTGGCCAAAATCAACCCCGCCGCACCCCTCGATAAAGTCTGTCTGCTCGGCTGCGGCATCACTACCGGCATCGGCGCGGTTTTAAATACCGCCAAAGTCCGCCCCGGTTCCAGCGCCGCCGTTTTCGGCTTGGGCGGCATCGGCCTCAGCGTCATCCAGGGTCTCGTCATGGCCAAGGCGGAGCGCATTATCGCCGTCGATATTAATCATCATAAATTTGACATGGCGAAAAAATTAGGCGCCACGGATTTTATCGTGCCTCAGGAAGGCGGCCGGACGGTGCAGGAGGTGATCATCGAGATGACCGACGGCGGCGTCGACTATTCGTTTGAATGCATTGGCAACGTGAACACCATGCGCGCCGCCCTCGAATGCTGCCACAAAGGTTGGGGTGAATCGACGATCATCGGCGTGGCGGCCGCCGGCCAAGAGATTAGCACCCGGCCGTTTCAGTTGGTTACCGGGCGAGTCTGGCGTGGCACAGCCTTCGGTGGCGTCAAGGGCCGTTCTCAATTGCCGGGCTACGTCGAGAAATATCTTAGCGGAGAGATCAAAGTCGACCCAATGATCACGCATACCCTGCCATTGGAAAGAATCAACGAGGCCTTCGGCCTGATGCACGACGGCAAGAGCATTCGCTCAGTGATTCGCTTCTAGACTGGCTGCCGGCCCAATCGCTTAACCATCGGCGCCACCCGGAAGCGGGACCGCCCTGCCGAGGTAATACCATGAAAAATTTCCGGAAATTCCGCCGGACTTTGGTGGGAAAACGTCTTGCAGTTTAGGGCATTTCTAACTATAAGAGAGCCCTGGTAGTTTTTTCTGCCTCACTCGTGCTCCGCAATCGAAAAACTGGAGGAACAAACGGCGATGAACAAGAAGATCAAAATGCGCGTCAACGGGAAGCGCGTCGAAGTCGAAGTGCCGACCAATCGGTTACTGATCGATTGCCTGCGCTATGATCTCGGCTTGACTGGCACCAAGGAAGGCTGCAGCGTTGGCGTCTGCGGCGCCTGTACCGTGCTCATGGACGGGGACATGATTAGTTCCTGCTTGACCCTGGCAGTTATGGCAGACGGCCACGATATCACTACGGTGGAAGGCTTGGCGAAGAACGGCGAGCTCAATCCAGTTCAGAAAAGCTTTATTCAGTACGGCGGCTTCCAATGCGGCATCTGCACACCAGGCCAGGTCGTCGCGGCCACGGCCTTGCTGGCGGAAAACCCCAAGCCCAATGAAGATGAGATTAAAGACTGGATGATGGGCAACCTGTGCCGCTGCACGGGTTATTACAAAATCATCGAGTCGATCCAGAAAGCGCACCAATTCGCCAAATAAGGATACAGCCATGATACCTTTCGAATATCGCACCCCGAAAAACCTCAAGGAAGTTCATGCGACGCTGAAGGAATTCGGCGGCGACGCCAAGTTGATCGCCGGCGGCACCGCGTTAGTGATCATGATGAAGCAGCGTCTCGTGCGTCCCAGCTGCCTGGTCAGCTTGCGTTCCGTGCGCGGGTTGAACGGCATTGAAGTCAAAAACGGCGGCCTGTCGATCGGCGGGCTGGCCACCCATCGTGAAGTCGAAAACTCGGCGTTGCTGCGCCGCCGCTTTCCGATGCTGGCGGAAACCTATCATCATGTCGCCACCCTGCGAATCCGCAATATGGCGACAGTAGGCGGCGGATTGGCCCATGCCGATCCAAACCAAGACCCGCCGCCGAGCCTGATCGCTCTCGGCGCCACCGTGAAGGCCACCTCGGCAAATGGCAGCCGGGTTATTCCTCTCGATGAGTTTTTCAAAGATTATTATGAAACGGTCCTCAATCCCGACGAAATCATCACCGAAGTGGTGGTGCCGAAGCTGGCGCCGAACAGCGGCGCCGCTTATATCAAATTTTTGCCGCGCACGGCCGACGATTACGCCACCGTGTCCGCCGCTGCCGTATTGACGCTCGACAAGGCGAAAAAAACCATTGGCGACGTGCGCATCGCGCTCGGCAGCGTTGGCGTAACGCCGATTCGCGCCACCGAAGCCGAAGCTCTGCTGCGCGGGCAACCGTTGAAAGCGGAGGCGTTTGCCGAAGCCGGCGAAAAGGCCAAACAGGCGGTCGATCCGGTCAGCGATTTCCGCGGTTCGGCGGCTTACAAGAAGGACATGGCAGCCGTCTTCGTTCGGCGTGCGCTGGAAAAAGCTCTCGCCGATATCCGCCAACAAACCCGCGCCAAGGCGGCGCCCAAACCAGCCAAAAAGAAAGCTGTAAAAAAGAAAGGTAAGATACGGTGAAATTTAGCCAGACTGCGCAAATTCCAGTAGCTCGCGAACCTTTGTGGAATTTTTTAATGGATGTTCCCCGGGTGGCCAAGTCTTTACCCGGGGTGGAGTCGGTGAGTAAAATTGACGACACCACTTACGAAGGCGCGTTGACCGTTCGAGTCGGTCCGATCAAGCTAAACCTTCAAGGCAAGATCATCCTCGAAGAACAAAATAAACACGACTGGCGCGCCGCGCTCCGCGCCGAGGCGAAAGACCGCATGGCCGCCGGTGCGGTGAGCGGCAAAACCAGCATGAGTCTCAAAGAGCTGGGCGCTAATCAGACCGAGCTCATGGTTGAAACCGATGTGAATATTCTCGGGAAAATCGGCGAATTTGGTCAGCCTATCATCCGCAAGAAGGCGGACACCATGTTGAAAGAGTTCGTCGAAAACATCAAAAAACAGCTAACTGGACAGTAAGCTGGTCGATCCTTCGTCGATGCCCTCGGCGTCGCCATCGGTATTCAAATCCTTTTCTGCAAACCGGCCGAGGACTCGATTATAACAGTCCTCGGCCAATTTTTTTCGTCCGATCGAGTTGTCGGGGTAGCAAAAGCACTCGATCTTCGGCTGGATGGTCACCAGCACCTCCACGCCGCGCAGTCCAAGCAGATTCCAAAAGTGCGAGACGAACTCCATGTCGCCGTACCAGTAAACCGCGTCGCGGTTCGCCGCACTGACCGGCCGCTCGTCGATGGACTTATAGGTGACCGTGACCGGCACGATGATCGATCGGCAGCGCAGCGGCGCTGCCAGCGGCACAGTTTGAAACGGCAACATTTTTTCGCCGTTGGTCGATGTCCCTTCCGGAAATAGCAGGATATTGGCCTCCTGCTTGAGTTTCCGGCTCAATTCTCCGATCAGCGCACGCGCCAAGTCTTTGCGCTGGCGGTTGATGAAAATCGTGCCACACAGCATATTCCACTGGCCGACAATGGGCCAATTTTTAACCTCTCGTTTGGAGACAAATAAGATCGGGAAAATACTGCCGAGCACGATACCGTCGACGTAGCTTACGTGGTTCGCGATGATTACGTAGCCGCCCCGTTCCAGCTGTCCCTCGTCGCCCGCAACCGTAACTTTGATGTTGAGAATTAGCCGCATCAAGAGAGTGAAGTTCCGGTTCAGCCGGCTGATGATCTTCCAGCGATTCGGCAGCCCGAGGATGGAGATCCAAAGATGCACGGTCGCCACCAGACCGAAAAAAAACGCCCAGAGCGAGAGGAGGGCAGTTAATTTAAGCAGCCGCATCGCTTATCTTTAAATCCGTCAAGCCGAGCCGCTTCAGATACTCGTCTTTCAACATGGCAAAATCCAGCAATAAAAAAAAATCCGCCGTGCCGAATTCATCGTCCAGCGCCGGCGGGCCGCACACCAACGAACCGATGCGCAGATAGCCCTTGATCAAACTCGGCAGTTTCTGAAATAATCCCAGTTCGTCGTCCAGCGGCATGTTTTCGACTAACCCGCTAAACCGACACCTATCCACCGGGCGCACACGGCATTCGTCGGGGGCAAAATATTTGTTCTTGAACAAGCCGTACACCGCGCTCACTTCCGCCGTCTCCGTGGTGTACAAGCTGCCGCAGCCGAAAAGATAGCGGACGTTATGCTTGCGAACCTGCTCGGTGATCGCCTCCCACATGAGCGGGATGAGCGCCCGGTCTCGGTATTCCTTGCGCGCGCACGATCGGCCAAGCTCCATCAACTCCCCGTCGAGTTGTTTGATTCGGGTGAGATCGAACTCTTTCTCGGAATAAAATCCGATATTTTTGCGCGCTTGCACGCCGCGCAACAGGCGATAGGTGCCGACCACGTCGCCACTACTGCGCTCACGGACGATCAGATGATCGCAAAACGGGTCGAACTCGTCCACATCGAGGCCGCGCTCATAAGATGATTTCAGTCCTTTGTTGAGCTCGAGATTGAAGACTTCAAACCGGAGCCGCTGAGCCTGTTCGATCTCGCCCGGCTCTGTGGCAATTTTGACTTCGAAATCGGTCATTCACCCGGAAAATATCACAGGGACGCTCATTTGGGAACTCTCGCCAGGAAAAATCCACGCGCGCAGAAGCGCTAGCAATGGCGCCATTGCGGCGGGCGCTTTTCCAAAAACGCGGCGACGCCTTCGCCGACATCTGCGGTCTTGAGCAGCTCGCCGCAATAGAGGTCTTCGGAGCGCTTGAGCGCCTGTGTAAAACCTTGGAGCGATAATTCGCGCAAGCCCTTTAGGGTCAAACGCACGACCGCGCCGCTTTTCCCGAGCAACTCATCGATCAAGGTTTGTACACCCTTCTCGATCTGGTCAGTTTCGGCGACCCGGTTGATCAGGCCCATGGCTTGCGCCTCGCGGGCTGAAAAACGCCGGCCGGTGAGAATCATCTCGGCCGCCCGATGGTAGCCGATCAAAGCGGAAAAACGCGCCAGCGCCACCGGCGGATAACAGCCGACAAGAATCTCCGGCGTGGCGAACGAACTTTCCTCCGAGGCGACCAGCAGGTCACAAGAGCTGGCGATCTCCAGGCCGCCGCCAAGACAAACGCCGCGCACCGCGGCAATCGTGACCTGGGGCAATGACAAGAGCTTGCGAATGACGCCATGGACGATCTCAATCATCTCCGGAACTTTTTCCGGCGTGTGATCGCGGATATCGACTCCGGCGGAAAACGCGCGCTCTCCCGCCCCGCGTAAGACAACGACATCGACCTCGGCTTCTGCCGCGCAGGAAGTCAGAGCGGCATCGAGTTCGTGCAATAGGCCGATATCCAGAACGTTCAAGGGCGGACGCTCCCAGGTAATCGATGCCAAACGCCCTTTTTTTTCAAATATGACGGCCATGGGTGGGCCCTCCGAATTTTTTAGGTCGGATAACAAACCTAAATCCTCTTTTTTTTAAACTATGGCTGAAATCCGTACAAGTAAAACGCTACAAACTAAATTTGACAAAGCCATGAGCAGCCCCTAAACTTGTGTTCTAAGGGCTCCTTAAGGAGGATTCCATGAAAACTGCGCGGCCTTTTATAATGGGTCTGGTGTTTTTTTCCGCCCTGGGAATGCGCGCCGCCATCGCAGCGTCGGACGAGTACGATGATAGCCAATCGAATCCGTTAAGAATTGCCGCCTATTTGATCTATCCGGTCGGTTGGCTGGCCGAATGGACGGTGTTTCGGCCGTTCCACTTTTTGGTCAGCGCCACCGAACCCCAGGAAGCCTTTTTCGGTCACCGGCCGCATCCGCCGGTGCTAGCCGAGCCCCAACCTCTATACGATTACGGCGTAGCCAAAAAAGTTCCGCTCAAGCAAACCGCCGTAGAGCCGAAAATTGCCGCGCCGGCAGCAACACCTCCTGAGACTGTCAAGGTCGTGGAGGTGCCGGTGGAAAAGATTGTCGTCAAGGAAGTGCCAAAAATCGTTGAGGTTGAAAAAGTTGTTTTTCCCGCGGTGGCCTTTCGCTTTGATTCGGCCGAGCTCACCGACCTCGGCAAAGGCCAGGTCTATCTCGCGGCGCAGAGGCTCAAGGAAAAAGCCGATTTGACCGTTGTCATCGAAGGCCACACCGACGCCGTCGGCAACGAAGCATACAATCAAAAGCTGGGGCAGCGCCGCGCCGAGACCGTGATCAAAGAACTCGCGGCCCAGGGCATCGACTCGAGCCGCGTCTCCGCGGTGAGCCTCGGCGAGAGCAAGCCATTGATCGACCAGGACAGCCAGTGGGCGCGCGCGGTCAACCGCCGGGTCGAGTTTCAGGTCAAGGGCTCGCGCTGATACCATAACTCATTTCATTGCAAGCCCAGCCTGAACTTATCGGCTGGGCTTTTTTTTCGCCGTCTCACATGAAGTGCAGTTCTGATTGATTCAGCGTTTGATGATGAGCTACAAGCCGCAGGACAGCTATTTTAAAAAGGCTAAGCAGGAGGGCTATCGCTCGCGCGCCGCCTACAAACTGCTTGAACTGCAGCAACGCTATCGGATCTTACGGCCCGGCGATGCGGTCGTTGACCTCGGCGCCGCTCCTGGCGGCTGGCTGCAGGTTGCTGCCAAATTCATCGGTCAAAAGGGAAAAATTGTCGGTGTCGATTTGCAGCGCATCGAGCCCCTGCACCAACCTAACATCGTCCTGATCTGCGGCGACATCACCGACGGCGAAATCCAACAGAGGATCAAGCAGATTCTGGATGGGCTGGCCGATTGCGTGATTTCCGACATGGCGCCCAAGCTGAGCGGCATTCGCGACGCGGACATGGCACGCTGCCTCGACCTCAACCGCACGGCGCTCAACGTCGCCGTTCATTTGCTACGGCGGGGCGGCGTTTTGCTGATCAAAAGTTTTATCAGCGACGATCTGCATGCATTTACCGCCGAACTGAAGCAGCATTTTGCCGCCGTGGAGCGCACCAAGCCCGAGGCGACGCGTCAGGGCTCGTCTGAGTTTTATTTCGTTGCCAAGAAATTCCGCGGAAGCGTTGGCGCGTCGGCCTAAACACTCGCTTTTCATGCCCGCACGCATCCATGGCTGAGTTCAGACAAGATCCGCTCACCGGCCGCTGGGTTATCATTGCTCCCGGCCGAGCCTCGCGGCCACATCAAATCAGCGCGCCAAAGGCTTCACTGTCCGGTGAAGCTTGCCCCTTCTGCTCCGGCAACGAAGCGATGACACCACCTGAGGTCTGGGCGCTGAGAAAAACCGCCAGTGCCGTGAATGAGCCGGGGTGGCGCGTGCGGGTGGTCGTCAACAAATATCCCGCGCTGGCCACGAGTGGCGTCGAGGTCAATCGCAGTGACGGTCTTTATCGCGCGACCACCGCTCTTGGCGTGCATGAAGTGATCATTGAGAGCCCCGAACATGTGGTGAATTTGACCGCGCTCGATGCTGCGCAATTTGAAAAAATTTTGTCTGCTTATCGCGCCCGCTGGCGCGCGCTCACACGGGACCGGCGCTGGCGCTACCTGATGATCTACAAAAACCAAGGTGACCGTGCCGGCGCAACCCTGGAGCATATCCACTCTCAGTTGGTCGCTTTGCCGCAAATACCACCGCAAGTCGTCGAGGAGCTGGACGGCGCGAAGCGGCATTTTGGCGCAACCCGCCAGTGCATCTATTGCGACATCATCCGGCGCGAGTTAGAAGAGGGCGAGCGCGTTGTAGTCAAATCCAAATACTTCGTCGCGCTTTGCCCGTTCGCGCCGCGCTTCGGGTTTGAAACCTGGATACTGCCGCGCCATCACAGCGCTGCGTTCGAGGACATTACCGATCAAGACCTGATGGCGTTCGGTGAAATCCTGCGCGAGTTCATATCAAGGCTCAACCGCCTCTTCGATAACGCGCCGTTCAACTACCTGCTCCATTCGGCGCCGCTCCAAGATCGCGCGACGGACCCCTACCACTGGCATCTGGAGATATTGCCTCAGCTCACCCGAGCCGCCGGCTTTGAATGGGGCTCGGGCATGCACATGAACTCGGTGGCGCCCGAAGAAGCCGCGCGTCTACTGCGCGGCGCGCCGGTTTAAGCTTTCAATCGCCCTTCCTTCGCGCGCCTGTTTTTGCTGGTAGAGCAAGACGGACGCCGCTAGCGCGCAGGCGAGCCCGGAGATGGCGATGGCCCGCGGTGTGCCCACCCCATGCGCCACGCTGCCGATGAACAGCGTGCCGAACGACCATAGCCCTTTATCCATAAAGAACAAACTTAACATCCGGCCCAACAGTTCAGGCGGCGTTTCCAACTGCACGATCGAATTGGCGACGGCGCGGATCGCGATATTGCTGGCGCCGACGAAAATTAAAAATAGCATCGACAGCGGCAGCGAGCGCGAGAACGAAAATAAAATCAAAGACGCCGAGAAAGCGAAAACGCTCATAGCGACGAAGTGGAGACGGCGGCGCAATCGGGTGAACGAAGCGATGCCAAGACCGGCGATCACCGCGCCGATGCCTGGCGCGGCGAGCAGCAGGCCGAAGGTCGACGGTCCGGCGTGGAGGACGTCGGTGGCAAACACCGGCAGGAAACGCGAATAGGGCGCGCCGACGAGGGCGACGCCATAGGTGAGGAGGATGACCGAAAACAGCCGCCGCTGGCTGCGCAGGAATTGATACCCTTCCGTGACCTCCTGCCAGAAGCGCGCGCCGTCCGTGGCCTTGGCTTTAAGGACCGGAAATTCCATTACCACCAACGTGACGATGATGGCGAGGAAACTGACGGCGTTGACAAATAAGCAGCCGGCCACGCCGATGATGCTGATCAGCACGCCGCCCACCGACGGGCCGATGATTTTCGCCAAGTTGGCTATTGAAGAATTGAGCGCGATGGCGTTCATCAGATCGTCGCGCGGCACCAGATTATTGATCAGCGAGTGGCGCGCGGTTTGGTTCACCGTGTTTACTGTGCCCAGGAACAAGACCAAGACGATCACGTGCCAAAACTGGATCGCGTCGAAATAGACCAGAGCCCAGAATACGAACGCTTGGAGCATCGCCAGAAATTGCGTCCACAAGAGCAGCCGGCGGCGCTGGACACGATCGACGATGGCACCGCCGAGGGCGCCCAAAAACAGCCGCGGCAGCGCCTGACTGAAACCGACCACGCCGAGCAGAAAGGGCGAAGCGGTCAAGGTCCAAACCAGCCAACTTTGGGCCATCGCCTGGATAAAGTCGCCGACATGCGACAGGCTGGTGCCAAAAAACAGCAGACGGAAATTTCTGTGCTTGAGCGAATCGAGCGTGCGCGCCAGGTTCATCGACCCCCGCTCGAAGAGGGCCATTACTCGACCGTCACGCTCTTGGCGAGATTACGCGGTTGATCGACGTCGGTGCCGCGGTGCACGGCGATGTAGTAAGCGAGCAATTGCAGCGGGATCGTCATCACGATGGGCGTAAGATAGTGCGACGCTTTGGGCAGCGTCAAGAGCCGATAGGCGGTTATTTCGCTCGCGGTCTTGGCGTCGTCGCTGAGCACCACGACCTTCCCGCCGCGCGATTCGACCTCTTTCAAGTTGCTCACCGTTTTCTGGAAGTAACGATCGCGCGGCGCCAGAACGATGACCGGCATTTTCTCGTCGATCAAAGCGATCGGACCATGTTTCATCTCGCCCGCTGGATATCCTTCGGCATGAATGTAGGAAATCTCTTTAAGCTTGAGCGCGCCTTCGAGGGCGATCGGATAATTGATGCCGCGGCCGAGGTAAAGAAAATCGCGGCTGTGCATGAGCTCGCGCGCCAACTCTTTGACTTGCTCTTCAATCTCCAACGCTTTTTCGACCCAGCTCGGCAAATACATCAGATCGCGCAGCAGCTTTCTCGCCTCGGCCGGTTTGAGCTTGCCGTTGAGCCGCCCTAGGGCCACCGCCAGCAAATAAATCGCGGTCAGTTGCGTCGTAAACGCTTTGGTGCTCGCCACGCTGATCTCGGGACCGGCATGGGTGTAAAGCACGCCGTCGGACTTCCGCGGGATCGAGGCATCGATCACATTGCAGATGGAAAGGATTTTGGCTTTCTTGGTGCGCGCCACCTCGGTGGCCGCCAAGGTGTCGGCGGTCTCGCCGGATTGACTCACCATCAGCAACACCGACTTGGGATCCATGAGCGGCGAGCGGTAGCGAAATTCCGAGCCGTAGTCCACCTCGGCGGGAATACCGGCGATCTCCTCGAGTAAAAATTTACCGACCAGGCAGGCGTGCCAAGCGGTGCCGCAAGCGACCAGATGAAAGCGCTTGATTTGTTTGACCGCGCTCGCCGTCAACTTGATATCTTCCAACGCAACGTCGCCGAACTTAAGCGAGATCCGGCCGCGAAAAGTGTCCGCCAAAGCGCGCGGCTGATCGTGAATTTCTTTCAGCATGAAGTGAGCGTAGCCGCCCTTTTGCGCCGCCACGGCATCCCAGGTGATCTCTTTCACCGGCCGATTGACGGTTTTGCCTTTGCCGTCAAACAAGCGATAAGAGCCGACAGTGACTTCGCCAATTTCTCCGTCTTCGAGAAAAGTCACCTTGCGCGTGTGATCCAACAACGCCGGGATATCCGAGGCAATGAACGTTTCCCCTTCGCCCCAGCCGATGACGATCGGCGTGGAATTCTTGGCGACGATCAAACGCTTGGGGTCGCGACGATTGAGAAACAGCAGCGCATAGGAGCCGCGGATTTCGCGCAGCGTGCGCCGCACCGCGTCGAGAAAGTCAACGCCCTGCTCGGTTTTCTCGGCGACCAAATGGGCGACAATTTCCGAGTCGGTCTCCGAGCTGAATTGCACGCCGCGTTTGCTCAGTTGCTCTTTGAGATCGAGATAATTTTCGATGATGCCGTTGTGCACAACGACGACGTCGCCGGCACGGTGCGGATGGGCATTGGTTTCCGACGGCCGACCATGAGTCGCCCAGCGCGTATGGCCGATACCGACCATGCCGGCGATCGGTTGGCGCCGCAGCATGGTTTCGAGATTGCCCAGCTTGCCTTCGCAGCGCCGGATCGCCACTTCACCGTCTTGCAGCACCGCGATACCGGCCGAGTCATAACCACGATATTCGAGCTTCCTCAGGCTTTCGAGAATGAGCGGCGCCGCTTGCCGATGACCGATGTAGCCGACGATGCCGCACATTATGGCTTGCTTCCCTTCATCTTTTTGCGCTTCTCTTCGGTCCAACCCTCGCGCACCTGTTCTTCCCGTGGGTTGAATACCAACGCCCCTGCCGGCACGTCGTGGCGCACAGTGCTCGCCGTAGCGACGTAAACGTCGTCGCCCAGCGCAACCGGCGCCACCAAAGTGGTGTCGCTGCCCACCTGCACGCGATCGCCGATGGTGGTTTGGTATTTACGGAAACCGTCGTAATTGCATGTGATCGTGCCTGCGCCGATATTGGTGTCGCGGCCGATGGTGACGTCGCCGAGATAGGTCAGATGATTCGCCTTGGTGCCATCGCCCAATTGGGCGGCTTTGGCTTCGACGAAGTTGCCGATGTGTACGTTGGCGCCGAGGTGGGTACCCGGCCGCAGATGGGCGAACGGCCCGATGATCGCGCCGCGCTCGATCCGGCTGCCGGTCATCACGACGCAAAATTTCAGCAACACTTCATCGCCGATCTGCATATCCGTGAGAAAAGCGTTGCCGTCGATCTGACACCGCTCACCGATGCTGGTTTTGCCCTTAAGATGCGTTCCGGGACCGATCACCGTGTCTTTACCGATAGTCACGCTTTCTTCAATATAAGTCGTCGCCGGGTCCAAGAGCGTCACTCCGGCCGACATCCATTGCTTATTGATGCTGTCGCGCAAAGTTTTTTCCATCATGGCGAGCTCCTCTCGGCTGTTGACGCCCATAATCTCGCGGGCATCATCGACTTGCAGTGTCTCGATTTTTTGTCCATCAGCAAGGCCGATGGCAACGATATCGGGCAAATAGTATTCGCCCTGCCGGTTTTCGTTGTTGACGCCGCTCAATGCGGCGAAGAGAAACGAAGCCCGCGCGACGTAAATGCCGGCGTTCACCTCGCTGATGGCTTGCTCTCTCTCGGTAGCGTCTTTCTCCTCGACAATGCCCGTGATAGCGCCGCGGCCATCGCGCAGAATGCGCCCGTAACCCGTGGGCAAGTCCAATTGGGCCGTGAGCAGCGTCGCCGCGGCGTGGCGCTTCCGGTGGTGCTTGACCAGCGCTCGCAGGGTCTGCTCGCTAATTAACGGCACGTCGCCACTCAGGATCAGTAGATCGTCTGCAAAGTCTTTGAAAATGCTTTGCGCGCATAAGACGGCATGGCCGGTGCCAAGCTGCCGCTCTTGAGTTACCCAGCTGACCGGCACATCCGCGCAGACGCGCCGAACCGTCTCGGCGCCGTGGCCGATCACTATCGCGGTAATTTTGGGATCGAGCCGGCACGCGGTCTCCAAGGTGTGCAAAAACAATGCTTTTCCGCCAAGTGGGTGCAGCACCTTCGGCAGGTCCGACTTCATTCGAGTGCCCTGACCCGCTGCCAACAGAATGATACCCAGTTCATCCATAACCGTCGCCCAAGACACGAAAATTAGAATTATAATCCAACCCGGCAAGCAATCAATCGCCATTTACACGGGCTTAAGTAACGTTACTCCCTCTAGCTCCGATCGGCCCCTTAGGGAACGTGCCGGACCCCGGTGAAGACACGCGAGCTCAAACGCCGACAGAATATCTCTACCTGTAAATCTCCACAGATATTTTTTGTCCAATAAATCCTTGTCAGGCGGTAAGATTTCGTCTACAAAAAAACTCAACCGGCAAAATATGTTGCTATCATTTATGGATACGGCACCAA
This sequence comes from Chloroflexota bacterium, assembly GCA_050257635.1. Taxonomy (GTDB): domain Bacteria; phylum Desulfobacterota; class Binatia; order UBA9968; family UBA9968; genus DP-20. The sequence goes on along the minus strand of JBLMXG010000228.1, from coordinate 11,130 downwards.
CCTTGATCGCGACCTGTTAGATCATTGACTGTGGAGGGCAGTTTAGTGAAACGTTCGCAATCGACCCCGCCTCCCGAGACCGAGCCGCAGGATAACTGGTGGGATTATTGCCCGATTTGCAGTTCCAAGTTGATCAACCGGAAATGCAAATACATCTGCCCCAATCCGAAGTGCAATTTTTTTATGAGCTGTAGTGAATTTGACCTTTGAGCACTAACCGAGTATCCGGCGCTGGCCAACTCGCCCGCATTGCGCTAAGAGAATAAAGCATGTCGAAGACCGCCGGCATCGTCATCATCGGCAATGAAGTCTTGTCGGGCAAGACCCTGGATATCAACTCCCATTTTTTCTGCACCGAACTGCGCCGCCTCGGCGTCGAAGTGCAAAAAATCTCGACGATTCAGGACGAGATCGAGCTGATCGGCCAGGAGGTCGCTGCTTTCTCCAAGCGCTTCGATTTCGTTTTTACCTCTGGCGGAGTCGGCCCTACCCACGACGACGTTACTATCGACGGCATCGCCGATGGTTTCGGTCTCAAGGTCGTGCGCCACCCGGATATCGAACGGCGTATGCGCCAGCGCCTCGGCGACCAGGTCAACGAAGCGCGCCTGCGCATGGCCAACGTCCCCGAGGGCGCCACGCTGCTCGCCACCGAAGCGCTGTTCGCGCCCATCGTCAATATCTACAACGTCTATATTTTCCCGGGCATACCGAAGATACTCCAAGAACGCTTTCATGCCATCAAGGAGCGCTTCCGCGACGCGCCGTACTATTTGAAGAACGTCTACGTCAAGTATGGCGAAGGCGTCATCGCCGAAATGCTCAACAGCCTGTTGGTGAAATTCCCCCAACTCATGCTCGGTTCCTATCCGGTTCTCGACCTGCCGGATTACAAGGTCAAGGTCACGCTGGAGTCGAAAGATCCGACCTACCTCGATCAAGCGCTGCAAACTTTCGTCGCCTCTCTTCCTGAAGATGCGGTGCAGCGCATCGACTAGCGAATGACGGATCGGTCATCCTGGGGAATCCTGCCGCCTTACCAGAAAGCGCCGCTGCCGCCGTTGCCGGGCATGCTGCGCGCTCTGGGGCCAGGCGTTATTTTCATGGCGTTGGCTCAGGGCAGCGGCGAGCTCATCTGGTGGCCCTACATCATCGCCAAATACGGCCTGAGTTTTTTGTTTCTTTTGCTGCCCGCCTGCTTGCTACAGTTTCCGGTCACATACGAGATCGGCCGCTACACCGTGCTCACCGGCGAAAGCATTTTTCAGGGCTTCATTCGCTTGCAGCGTCACTTCGCGTTTTTTCTCTGGATCTTAATGACGCTCTCCTTTCTCTGGTTCGGCGCCTTTGCCGCCGCGGGCGGCACGTCGCTCGCGGCGCTGACGAATTTTCCGGCCGGTTGGAGCACACGCGGTCAAACGCTTTTCTGGGGCTACACGTCCATGCTGGTCTTTCTAGCCGCCATTCTGCTCAGCAAAGTGATTTATCGGATGGTGGAGCTTTTCATGTGGGGCGTTGCGCTGCTGACCCTCGTCGGGCTCACCTGGGCGAGCGCCAACGCGGATGCGCTACAAGCCCTGCCGGCATTTGTCAAAGGCCTTTTTGTTCCCGATCTGTCGATGCCGCGCCCCTGGGATCCGGCCGACGCGACGAAATTGCTCACCGCCATCACCTTCGCCGGGCTGGGCGGCTTCTGGACGCTTTTTTACTCCTACTGGGTGCGCGACAAAGGCGCCGGCATGGCTCACTACATGGGGCGGATTACCGGGCCGATCACCGGCAAGGCCGAAGCAATTCCGGCGTCGGGGTTTCTGCCCGGCAACGACGAGGGGTTGGCTCATGTGCGCCGTTGGCGCCGCTATTTATTTTGGGATGTCAGCATCGGCATCGGCGGCAACCTGCTGACCACTCTGATGACTTGTCTGCTCGCTTACGCCCTGCTCTTTCCCAAGGAGCTACTACCGCAAGGCTACGAGCTTGCGGTGGTGCAAAGCCGATTTTTCGAGGTGAGTTGGGGGATCGTGGGCCGGTTTTTGTTTTTGATCGTCGCCGCGGCGTTTCTCTCCGACACCTGGCTTGCCACAGTAGACGCGGTCAGCCGGATTCACACCGACTGCCTGTTCGGTTTTTTTCCCAAGACCCAGGCAATCCCGCTGCGTACCTGGTACGTTGTTTTCTTGTTTCTGCTGACCGCCATCACTGCAGCGACCATGGGCGCGGCCGAACCGGGGCCGCTTATCCTGATCTCGGCGGTGATCGGTTTCGTCGGCACCGTGTTGTTTTCGGTGGCGCTGATCTTTCTCAACCATGTCTATCTGCCCCGCCGGCTTCCCAGGCCGGCACGGCCCGGCAAGCTCAATCTATTATGTTTGATCGTTTCCTGCATCGCTTATTTCGCTCTAGCGGTGATGTACCTGCTGACCATGGCCGGCGCGATCTAGTCCATACCATAACCGCCGCATAGAATTGACAAATCCAACCTGTTAGCCTAGGCAAAATTTCGGAGATGGTTTCATGACCGATATTCTCGACTGGATCATGGACTCCATTCGTACCTATGGGCCGTGGAGTGTCTTTGCCGGCGTAATCATCGAGTCGGTGATCGTGCCGATTCCTTCGCCGCTGATCATCATGGGCGCCGGTTTCGTGCTGATCAGCGCCGATCTGTCGTTCTTGCAAGCGCTGGCGCCGATAGTCTTACAGATCGTCTTACCCGGTTCTGTCGCCTCCACCCTCGGCGCCTATATCGGCTACGGCATCGGCTATTTCGGCGGTAAGCCGATGGTCGATCGCTGGGAGAGATTCTTAGGATTCACCTGGAACCACGTCGTTGCCATGGAGCGCCGCTTCCAGAGCGGTCAGGTCAATACCTCGATTTTTTTCCTTCGCGCCTTGCCGATTTTTCCGCTATCGGTGATCTCGGCGGCGGCCGGCTTGCTGCGCTTGCCGCTCCGGCAATTCAGTCTTTGGACCTTTTACGGCACCATCCCGCGCTGTCTGTTTCTCGGCTATCTCGGCTGGGGCCTCGGCGAAACCTACCAAGGCATCGCCAAAGGCATCGATAAAGCGGAAGGTATCGTATCGGGAATTTTGATCCTGGCGATCATCGGCGCGATCCTCTGGCTGCGCGCCCGAGTCAGAGGGAAGATTCTTGACAGGGAATGAAAGCGGAGCGAATCGAACTCTTACTTGTTGATTCTGCCTGTTGCGTCTTAAATTGTTTTCAACGGCTGGCCCGTCTGCGTGCCGATCCACACTTCGCCGCCCTCGAAGACTTCTTTTTTCCAGATCGGCACGGTCTTTTTTATCTCTTCGATAGCGAAGCGGCTGGCGGCGAACGCCGCGTCCCGATGCGCCGACGAAACCACGATGATCACGCTCGCCTCACCGATCTGCACCGGTCCGAGCCGATGCACGATCGCCATTCGACAGATCGGCCACTTTTTGGCGGCCTCGGCGCCGATGCGCGCCAACTCTTTCTCAGCCATTTCCGGATAGGCTTCGTAATCCAGTGCGATAACCCTGCGCCCTTCATTGGTGTTGCGCGTCGTGCCGATGAAGGGCACGATGGCACCAGCCTCCGGGTCGGTTACGAAACGTATCAATTCGTCTAAATCAATCGGTTTGTCGGTTACGCGAAACATGTTCGTCGAGCCTCCGCTCACCGGCGGGATAAAAACCACCTCGTCGTTTTCACTGAGCTGGTGATCCGGGCCGACATAATTTTGATTGACCGCGTATAACAAGCGAATCCCAGGGACATCGAGCTTGGGATAATCCTTTTGCAGCTGGCGCCACAGGTCACCCACGCTGCTGCGCGGCGCGACATCCTTCGTCACTTCGGCAACACCCGCGCGCTCGCGCAGAATCGCAAATAATCTTATCCGGACATTCATTGTCCCTGGAGCTGCGAGACCATGTGGCGGATTTCAGGAAGAATCAGCTTTTCCATGGCCAGCGTAACGGCGCCCTTGGAGCCCGGCAACGAGATCAATATCTTGCCGCGCGCGCTGCCCGCGGCCGCTCGACTCATAATCGCCGCCGAACCGATGTCGAGATAGCTCAAATAGCGGAACAGCTCGCCGAAGCCGTCGAGTTTCTTTTCCAGGAAGCGGCTGACCACCTCGTAGGTTCCATCCCGCGGCGCGATGCCGGTGCCGCCGTTGACGATCACCGCCTCGACGTCGCTCCGCCTGAGCGCTTCGTTGAGCAGCGCTTCGATCTCCGTCGGCTCGTCCTTGACGATCCGGTAGCCGGTCGCTTGATGCCCTTCGCCGGCCAAGAAATTTTTGATCGTCTGTCCACTCGTATCGGTGCTTTCGTCCCGGGTATCGCTGACGGTGACGACGAAGCAGCGAATGCTTTTCTTGGCCTTTTCTTTATGCTCATGAACTGACATCGTGCGTCTCCTCAAAAATCCCAGGTGGAATCATAGCAACACCCGGTAGGAATTCAAAGGTCGTCAAGCCCGGCAAATCGTGACGGTAACGGTCCTTAAGTTGAGCGGCGGCGAGTTGCTGCGGCCAACCCGGCCGTCTATGATAAAGTCATCATGCGGCCGCCCTTCTCGCTCTATATCCATATCCCTTACTGCATCAGCAAGTGTCCTTACTGCGACTTCAACTCCCATGTCGTTGCAGAGATCCCCGAGACTTCCTATGTCGACAGTTTGCTGCGAGAGCTTGAATTCTACGGTGCGCAATCGGACTGGCAAGGCCGCTTGGTGCAGAGTATTTTTTTCGGCGGCGGCACGCCGTCGACGTTCAAGCCCGCGAGCATCGGCAAGGTACTTGCCTGGGTTGCGGCGACCTTCCCAATCAACCTCGACTGCGAGATCACGCTGGAGGCCAATCCCGGCACCGTTGACAGCGACAAATTCTTCGGCTACCGCGATGCCGGCGTGAACCGTATCAGCGTCGGCGTGCAATCCTTCGAGCCGAGACTGCTTAAATTTCTCGGCCGTATTCATAGTGCGGATGAAGCGCGCAAGGCGTTGAGCGTCGTCCGCCGAGCCGGATTCAATAATTTTAGCCTTGACTTGATCTACGCCAACCCGGGCCAGACTTTAAAAGAACTGGAAGACGACCTCGACGCAGCGATCGAGTTTCAACCGCCTCATCTATCCGCTTACAATCTGACCTTCGAAGAGGGCACGCCGTTTCATCGCGAATATCGCGCCGGCCGGATGCGATCCCTCGGCGAAGAAGACGAGATCGCCATGGCCGAGCTGATCGAGAAAAAATTGTCCGCAGCGGGTTTGTCTCGCTACGAAATTTCCAATTACTCCCGTCACGGCTGGCATTCGCGACACAACGTCAATTACTGGCGCGGCGGCGACTACCTCGGCCTCGGCGCCGGCGCGCATAGCTACAGAAAGCTAGATTCCGACGGCGTATTCGGCCGGCGCTGGAGCAATGAGAAAAACCCCGGCCGCTACATGGTGCAGATAGCGGAGTTGCATCATGCGGTGATCGATCGCGACGACATTGACCGTACCAAAGCCGCGGGCGAATTTATGTTCCTCGGCCTGCGGATGACCGAGGGTGTCGCCATCGAAACGTTCTCCGCAAGATTCGGCAAACTGCCGCCGGATTTCTACCCGCGCATCAAAATCTGGATCGACGGTGGATTTCTAGAGCAGAGACAGGGCCATCTAAGATTGACGCCTAGGGGTTTGCTGGTTGCCAATTCTATTTTCGTCGAATTTATGTAAGTCAGCCCGGACACCTTTTTGGAGGCAAGCATGGCGTCTTATACCACCAGTGAGCTTAACAAGATTCGCATCGATCACATCGGCAGCTTGGTTCGACCACAAAAACTCAAAGAGGTCTTCGCCCGATACGATCACGGCCAGGCATCGCGCGAAGAGCTGGTGCAAGCCCAAGACGAAGCGATCCGAGACGTGATCCAGAAGCAGGAAGGGCTCGGATTGCCGGTCGTCACAGACGGCGAATTTCGCCGCCATAGCTTTCAAGAGAGTTTTTCCGAGTGCGTCACGGGATTCGATGTGCCGCAAAACATTTCGCTTTACTACGAAAAGCGCGTTTTGAATGAAAATCCGCTCGAACGCGCTGAGCAGGATTTCAGTGAAGCAGGGCCCGCAATCATCACCCGGCGCCGCGTTGAGGAGCGATTGAAACTTAGCCGCAATTTGCCCCTCGAGGAATATCGCTACGCCCAGAGTGTTGCGAAAGTGCCCGCGAAAGTCACGGTCCTAGATCCCGACCGCATCGCTCAGCGCTTCAAATGGGAAGCGTCGCTAAATGTATACAAAAATCTCGACGACTTCGTCGAGCACGTTGTCCAGATCGAACGGCAGATCATCGCCGACCTGGTCAACGCAGGCTGCAAATACATTCAGATCGACGCGCCCGGTTACACGGCCTACGTCGACAAAGTTTCCCTGGAAAGGATGCGCTCCCGCGGCGAGGATCCGGAAAGAAACTGCCAGCGCTCCATCGACGCCGACAACGCGCTCATCGAAGGCTTTGCCGGAGTGACTTTCGGCATTCACATCTGCCGCGGCAACGCCCGAACGATCGATCCCAAGACCGGCAAACTCGTGCCCCAGTGGCACCGCGAAGGCAGTTACGACGCCATCGCCGAAAAATTATTTAATACCCTAAAGCACCAACGCCTACTGCTCGAATACGACAGCGACCGCGCCGGCGGCTTCGAACCGCTGCGTCTCGTGCCCACGGATAAAATCGTCGTCTTGGGCCTGGTCTCGACCAAAAACTCCGACATGGAAACCGTCGACGAGCTGAAACGAAGGATCGACCAGGCGAGCAAATTCTTGCCATTGGACAAGCTCGCCCTCAGCCCCCAATGCGGCTTCGGCGGTATCGACTCGAAAGTCCTGAGCGAAGATGAGATGTGGAAAAAGCTCGATACGATCGTGCAAACAGCAAATCAAATGTGGAGCTAATGAGAATCTAGCATAAAGCTCATCGATTAATCGCTCATGATGGCCGGGAATTTGTCGTTTAAAACTACCTTCCCGTTCGTCTGAAGCTTACCCGAAGGGTAAACGTCAATTGTTTCGTCTCTCGGCCGTCAAAAAATCAGCTATCCCGTCTCACCTCGCTCAGCCACTCCTCGTGCACATCGACCCAGATCGAGTCCTGGTCGTGGCAGGCTGACACTTCGCTCAAGTCGAACCGGACGGTGTATAGCGGCTTGTGGATGCCGCGGTGATCTCTAACGTTTTCGAGAATGCCGTGGACCGAGCCGATGACGCCGCGCTTGCCGCGGATGTAATGCGGCGTGCGCGGATTGCCGCTGGGATTTTCGGCAGCGACCATGACGGCGTCGCCGATTTTGTATTTGTTGTTCGTTTTGCTCATGGCTTGCCTCAATCCGGGCGCACCCGCGGCATTTCCGGCTCGATATGGGCCGCTTCGCGCGCACGCTGCTGCGCCGGCTCCAGCGCGTAGCCGGCGCCGATCAGACTGTCGACGGTGACGAGCTTGGCCAACTCTTCTTCAGACATCCCCTCCGTCCCGGCGGGGCGCTCCGGCAACACGAAATAGCGCACATCGGAGGTGCTGTCCCAGACCCGGACCTCTTTTCCCGCCGGAATTTCCAGCTGGAACATTTCTTTGACGCACTGGCGCGGGTTTTTAACAATGTTAGTCCGGTAGCTTTCGTGCTTGTACCACCACGGCGTATCGCCGAGGATATCGTAAGGATAACAGGAGCACAGGGTGCAAACGATCACGTTGTGGACTTTGTCGGTGTTCTCTACCACAACCAGCTTGCCGACCTTGCCCTGATGCACCCCCATCTCGCGCAGCGCCTCTCTGCCGGTCGTGAGCAGCGCTTGCTTGAACTGTGGATCGCTCCATGCCTTGGCCACGATCACGCCTCCGGCCCAGGGACGCTCTTCATGGAGCTGTTTCCAGCGCTGTTCCAAATCCGTTCGGGTCGCCCAGCCGCGCATGATAAGCGCCTGGACGAAGACTTCGAGTAATTCCTGGTAGTCGGTCAAATCCTGCTTGAGGCTTGCCATCCGTTCTTCGAGGTTACCGTGGTGCTCTTTCTTTTTTATCTTGAAAAAGTCGTCGTAGTCGCCGCGCTCCTTGCGGTTGTCTTCGGTGACCATGTCCATGCCTTCGACCGCGCGCGCTGAAACCAGGGCGATGCCTTTGACATATTCGTCGAGCCACTCTTCCAGGTGGCGCACGCGCGCCTCGATATTCTTACCCTGCGGCTTGGCGACCTTGAAAAATTGGTCTTTCTTTTTTAGCGACGAGCGAACCTTGAGCAGATCATAGAAGGTGACCACGCCGCGCCGCAGCAAGTAAATGATTCGAGGTTCGAAGCGCTTGGCGCGGTAATACTCCAGATCCTCTTCCACGGCCTTGATATGCGCCATGTAGTCGTGCATGTGGCCTTCGAATGGCTTGTGCCCATGTTTTCCCGACATATGAATTCTTCCTCCTAACTCTGCTGTCAGTGGGTATCGAATATCGCCTGGTACTCTTTGAGCTTGGCTTTGGTTGCCTCGGTCTCCGCCGCGGTCGGCTTCGCCGGATCCGCCGCCGGCGGCAGACAGCCAAACTTCATCAGACAGGCCATCAACAGCAGTCTTGCCTTCGTAGCCGTTAGATTACTGCCGGCAATCGCCAGCGGATCGCGGGTCGGATCGACGAAACCGCCGGCGTTACCTCGGCCGACTTTGACCACCGGCATGCCGCTGTAGGTCGCGCGCTTGAGCGCGGCGTCGACAGAGTTGCTCATGGCACCGAATGGCGCCGAGCCTTCGGCGACGAAACCGGCCAGCGGCGCCTTACCCAAGTTCTTCTCGATACGCGCAAGGATATCGACTTCGCCGCTTGCATCGCCCGACGTTTCCTCGGGCAAGTAGCGCGCGTGCTTCACGATCGTGACTTTCGGAATGGCGATTCCCAGCAAATCTCCATGTGCGTCTTTGACCTGCACCGCCATCGTCCCAACCTTCGAACCTTGAATCCTGGAACCTTGGACTTCCCGCGGCAGTTGGTTCAGATTCACCATCGACCCGTGCGTGTGCCGCTTCACCGGCTTGAAGGAAAACTGCGGCGCACCAGGGTGCCCCATCCGCCCGATGATGCCGCCATGGCCACCAGTGGCGACGTAGCCGCCCGGGCGCGCATCGGATTTTTGCACGTCGCGCGCAGTGAATATTTGCTCGTCGAGGATTGCGACCGCGCCGATGCAGTCGCGCCCCTGTTCGTCCGCCCAGATCCGCGACGTAATGTAATCCACTGAATCGACGATGTTGCGATCGCCGTCGTTGGCGATGGCGCCGTGCGGCCGCTGCGAGGAATTGCCGCAAATCGGCACCGACGTATCGATCAGCAAATTCAACCAGTAAGTCGTCTCTTCGACGAAGGGGCTGCCTTCGAGCCAGATCGCGCCCAGGTAATTGCCGCTCGCGAGCGCGCGTTGGACGGTATTGGTAACCCGCGCCAGAGCCGACATCGGAGGCTCCTTGCGCAGGTAACCCGGTCGATAAGGAAAAAAATCGACGCCGCGGGCCTCCGGCGCGATATCGCCATCGCCAACGTCGGTTCGTTCACCGGAGCTGCGCCCCTTAGCGTAGCCACCCGAGGGCAAGGCGCGATAAAAATCGAAATCCGCCTTACCGCTAAGCAAGCAGCCCACACCTTCGTCGGAAATGCCTAGCCGATCGATCTCTTCGAACAACCGCGAACCGTCGGGAAAGAAAGGCACGCGGCATAGCTCGCCCGGCACGTTCTTCTCGGTGCCGTCCATCTCCCAGGCTTGGCCATTCGCCTGTCGCGCCATGTAGGGCAGTGGATAAAGACCGTCCCCCGGTCTCAGCGTCACCTCATAAACGGCCTTATCGGCGGGAGACGTGCGTTCTTGGTGAAAGATGCCGGCGACGTCAAGATAGCCATCGGGCGGAGCGTAAAGCTCGGCAGAATCTCGTTCCAGCGGATGGGCGCTGAACTGTTCGATGTAGACTGTGACGGGCGCCGCCAAGCGCTGCGGACGCAGCACATCGAAGCGCAGCGGCGAGCCGTCCGCGCTCAGCCGTGGCGCCATTCCATACTTCTGCCGCGCCTTGTTGCTCGTTACCAGCGGCTCGGTGTTCTGAATCGTTGCCGTCGGTCCGGAAAAAACCGCGATACGCGGCTTGGCACCGCTAATCTCGTTGGTCATGGTGATCGCCTGTAACAATCTGTGCTGTTGAAGCGGCTCTATTTCAGCTCAAACGGGATCTGTTCGGGCCCGTAACCCTGCCAGTACTTGTTGGTTGCGGGGTCGTATCGTCCCTGTAAGAAGCCACCGGCTCTTTCTGCGCGAATAATGATCGCGACCGTGCGCTCATTGCCGCTCTCTTCGGCGTGGATCTCGTACGGAGGCACCAGGTCGATCTTGCCGGCGCCGACCCTCACATTCTCCCTTTTATGTATTTCGGCGTAGTCCGGTTTGGACCGGTCGTCAACCCGCTCGTAACGCTCGATGGTCTCGGTGCCGTCGAGCACGCCATAGAGCGTCCAATTGTGCGCGTGGTCGTGAATCTGGGTTCGAGAGTTGGGCGCTTTAATGAGACCGTTGATGACAAATTTATAATCCGAATCTTCGTAGAAAAGCAGATTTTGCGCCCGGCCGGTCTGCTGGCAGGTCGGCCATTTTCTCGATTGTTCCCGAACCGATGGATCGGCGAGCAACGCTTGCAGTATTGGCACCATCTTCTGCCAGCGCGCCGCGGGCTCTTTTTCCTGGGCGAACAGCTCGCGCGTCGAAGCGATAAATTCTTTCACGGCGGATTGAGCCATAAAATCCTCCTGGGAACGATATTTTTGAGTGCGGTTCTAGGGTCACTCTTTTTTAGTCACTCCGGATGGCAGCCGTCAAGCGCGAGCAAATTTGCCGGGTAAAGCCCGCGAGGGTTATACCGCACAAAAAATGCGCGCTGCGCCAAACACGATCGATGGTCATTAAATGCGCAGGCGCCTCAGGCTCTACACAAACGCTAAATTTACCGTTAGAATCCCTCTGCCTAGTTGTTCTAATCATGGAAGCATCCAAATCGAAGTTCCTCCTTGCCGGCGCGGCAGTCATTGGCTTGGGCGTTGTTCTCGGCACTGCGCTTTGGCTCAAACTAGGGCCGCAGGC
>JBLMXG010000227.1:0-6918 GCA_050257635.1 Chloroflexota bacterium | reverse complement strand
GCCAGGCTGTAAGCTTCCCGGTCGTTGTTCGAATACTCGAAGGCGACCTCGCTAGCGGCGGCTATAAGATCTCCCAGAGTGGTCTCAAGCTTGCCCGATTCGGGTTTTTTCATCTCTTGCTAGCTCCTCTTCGCTTGCGGCCTTGCCGATCCCAGCCGTCGGTATGCATTCTATCTGTGTGGTTAGACGCTGGCGGAGATGAAAAGGTGTACAAATCTTGAGAATTTTTCGACCCCCGTAGTGTTTGCGCAGAAGCGGTCAATCTTCCTGCGGTAACTCGGGCGCTTTCTCCTCGACCTTTTGAAAAAGCCGCGTCTGGCGCGCTCGTTGATACTCTTCGTTGCTTAAGTAGCCGACGCTCGCCAAACGGCCCAAAATCACGTTTCGTCGATAGACAAGATTGCGTTCGCGTGAACTGCGCGGGCTGGGCAGCAGCGCGGCCAGCGTCGCCGCTTCCAGAGGGTCGAGATCGGCGGCGGATTTGCCGAAGTAATAGCGCGTAGCGGCTTCGGCGCCGTAGACGTTTCGTCCCCATTCGACGACGTTTAAATACAGCTCGAAGATACGCCGCTTCGACAACGATTGCTCGAGCTGGTGCGCGATCAGTATTTCTCTTACTTTGCGCAGCGGATTTTTCGAAGGGTTCAGATAAAGGTTTTTTGCGAGCTGCATGGTGATCGTGCTGCCGCCCCGGCTGAAGCTCAGCGTTTCCCAATCTTTTTTTAACGCCGCTTTGAGCTCGTTAACGTCGATCCCTTTGTGACTGAAAAAAGCCGCATCTTCGCTGATCAGAATCGCTTTCTTGAGATGCTCCGAAATCGCGCCGTAGGGAACCCAGATCTGCTGGCGCGGGTTGCGCAGCCCTTTGCGCTTGTATTCTTCGGCGCGCAGATCGATGAGAGCGGTGCTTTTGGGATTTTTCCGCCTCAGCACCGATACATCGGGCAGGGTGGCGTATAAATAATAGGCGGCGCCGATGATCAGGGTTAAAAAAAGGCTGCTAAAGAAGAGTTTTTTCATATGCGGAAACAAGGCTTGCGGCTTTGGCAGTCATTGACGACGTCGCCCGTTCGGCGAGCTTGTTGAATGGGACCCAACGCCAGCGCGAGCCCGGTAAAACGATGTCGCAGTTTGTGCAGGCGCCGAATAAGAAAACCGGCGCGCGAATACGCCGGTAGGTGATGGCGTGATGGACGACGCCGATTTTTTTCGCATGTGCGAGACTCACTCCCAGGCTCGGCAAGTGGCGCGCCAGGGCGGCGGCGGTGGATTCTCGTTCGAGCAGTTCTCCGCCGGGGAGTTCCCACAGGCCCGCGAGTAAACCCTTCGCATCGCGCCGGCGCAGCAAAATTTTGCCGCCACGCCGGACGATGGCTAGCGGCCAAACAATGTCGATGACGCGCCTCCGGCTCTTGTTGCGCGCGGTTGTCGCTGCGGGCGGGAGCAACGCCGTCGCGCATTGCGATCGGAGCGGACAGGTGGGACAGCGTGGATTTTTCGGCGCGCAAAGGGTGGCGCCGAGCTCCATGAGCGCTTGATTGAAAGTTCCGGGGTTTTTCTTCGGTACCAGCGTTGCGGCTGTCCGCCGCAATTGGCGCTCGGTTTTGAGCCGGCAAAGCCGGCTGAGCACGCGCCGCACATTGCCGTCGATGGCGGGATAGGGCCGGTCGAACGCAATGCTCAGCAGCGCTCCGGCGGTATAATCGCCGACGCCGGCGAGCGCCCGGAGCCGGTCCGGTTCTCGCGGCAGTTCGCCGCCGTGTCGTCTGACGATTTGAGTTGCGGCCTTGCGAAGATTTTCCGCGCGCCGGTAATAGCCGAGTCCAGACCAGTGGCGCAGCACTTTTTGTCGCGGCGCGCCCGCCAAATCGCTGACGGTCGGGAAGGTCGCCAGAAATTTTTCATAATAAGGAATGACGGTTTTAACCTGAGTCTGTTGCAGCATGGTTTCGGCGATCCAGATTGCGTAAGGATCGCGGGTTCGGCGCCAGGGCAGGTCGCGTTTGTTTCTTTCGTACCAGCGCAAGAGTTTGCGGCGAATGGCCAGGCGAGACGTTGAGAGCATGAATGAAGTTCGGCGTGTTTTCGGATATAAGCCACTGTAGTTGAAAATGCCATCGAAGGAAACTAAAGCCGCGCCGTGTTGCCGATCCTTTTCGGTCTTTTGACCTCCTTTTGCTTTGCGATCGCCAGTCTACTCGCCCAGCGAGGTTACCATCAGGGGCCGGCGCCCTGGGGCGCCTGGATTACCATCGCGGCCAACACCCTGTTCCTGCTGGCGGCGCATTTTCTCCTTCACTCCGAGACTCGGCTTTGGGTGGCCGATAATATGATCTACGTCGCGGTCGGCCTGTTCGTGCCCGGCGTGACGCGGGTCCTGAGTTTTCGCGGCATTCGGACGCTTGGCAGCTCGGTGACGTCCACGATCGTCAATACGACGCCGATGTTTTCGACGCTGCTGGCGGTGCTGATTCTCGGCGAGCGGCCGGCGCCGTTGGTGCTGCTCGGCGTGCTTCTTACCGTGGGTGGTTTAATCATCGTCTCCTGGGGCGGGAAAAAAACGGCTTATAAAAAGACCGAGTTGATCTTCCCGTTTCTTTGCGCGCTGCTGTTCTCGATGAAAGACGTTACCGTGCGCTGGGGGCTCGGCGACGGCGCCGGGCAGCCGGTCCTCGCCGCCGGCATCGCCGCGCTGACCTCAACCGTGGAGATCTTTTTTATCACGCGCTACATCCATCGCGAGAAATTCGCTTTGCCGCCGCGGCGCGTCGCCCGCTGGTTCATCGGGTCAGGAATCTTCACCGGCGGCTCGTTTCTCTTCATGTTCGTCGCCTACAGCATGGAGCGCGTCTCCGTGGTGGCGCCGCTGGTGAACAGCTATACGGTGTTCGTTTCGATTCTGACGCCGTTTATGGCGAAGCAGATCGAAAGCGTGACGCCGAAAAAACTCGTCGGCGCGGCGCTGGTGGTGGCGGGGATTTTCGCTGTGTCCTTGGGCAAAGGCTAGGGTGTCGCCGGGGCATGGCTCGATTCTTTGGCGCGCGATCGGCTGCGGAAGCGAGCGAAGATATTCGGGGGCGCGCCGTCTCGCCCTCGGCGCCGAATCGCTTTCCTATCCGTTGTCCGCGATCTGTTGAGCCAGGTAATTTTGATAACCCACTTCGTCGATCTGGTGCAGTTGGGTTTCGATCCAGTCGACATGTTTTTCTTCGTCGACGACAATATGCTCGAGCAATTCCCGCGAAGCGTCGTCGGAAGCCTCGACGCAAGTCTTGATTCCCGGCCGCAGCACGGTCAAGGCGGCGATTTCGAGACCGAGATCATTTTCCAACTGCTGCCTGATGTCGGAGCCGACCGTTATCTTATCATAGGCGGAGATGTTCGGCGTGCCTTCGAGAAACAAAATGCGTTCGATGATCCGGTCGGCGTGCTTCATTTCACCGATGGACTCATCCCAAAGGACTTTTTTGAGTTTGCCATAGCCCCAGTTGGCGCACATCTTGGCGTGGATGAAGTATTGGTTGATGCCGGTCAACTCCTTGCGAAGCACCTGGTTGAGAACCGCGATAACCTGATCATTGCCTTTCATGATCCGCCTCCGTTGTTTGGTCGCGGAGCGCGGCGGTGAAGGGCCGCCGCCCGGCCCGCGCGAGTTTATCTGGCCGTGCCGCTCACGGTCAAAGACAAGGTGGTTTTTCCGTCCTGTTTGCCGACGCCGATCAGCAGGGTCTTGCCCTCTTTGCTGTACGCCAGCATGGCGCCGCCGCTGCGCAGATTCATAGTGCTCTGCCAGCCGCGGGAGGGCAATTCTTTTTTATAGAAGTCGACGATCTTGTCGGTCTCCGTAGTACCCTGAAACGAGGCTTGGCCGGCGCCGAAACCCAGTACAGAAATTTCCACAGGCTTTTCCGAAGTCCGCGTCATGCCCTTCGGCACAGGAACGGCGACCCCGGCGATGGTTTCATCGTAGGACCCGCCGCAGGCGGATGCAACGATCACAAGGGACGCGATGAGGCCGGTCAAAGCGATTTTTCTCGGCGACGGCGTGGCCCGTCTTGTTCTGGCTGACATCGATGATTTTTCTAAATACATGGCAGTTCTTTCAACCCTCATTGCCTAGCCGAGTTTGGATCGGGAGGAAGCGGCAGCCCCGCCGCGTACCAACCGATCAACAGGACAACGCCCAAAACCTCGGGCAACGAGGGCGAGAGATGAATCAAAGCTCCGCCGAGCATGCCGCCGAACGAGGAGCCGATGAAGCCGAAAAAGTTGTATACCCCGGTGGCGGTACCGCGGCCGCTCGACGAAACCCGTTGGGTAAGAAACGCCGGCAAGATCGGCTGATAGATGCTGTACCCCAAAAAAAATGCCGCGCCGGCGATATAGAGCATAAAATCATAGTGCGCGCCGAAGAGGTAGACACCGTAGCCCACCGTAGTGGTGAGCCAGCCGATCATGATCGGTCCGCGAAAGCGGCCTTCTTTTTCCGCCCGGCGCATATAAGGAAATACGAGTAGTACGCTCGGAATGAAAATAATCAAATAGACTTTCCACAGCTCCGCCTTTTCCATGCCGATGGCGGTCCAGCTCAAAGGATAAGTGAAGAAAAACAGGTTCAGAGCGAAGGAGAGCACGAAAGCGGCGATGAAGATCGGCCTTAATTGCCGATGGGCCAGGATCGGCTTGAGCGCCATCGGCGATTCGTTTGCGGCGCCAGGCCGGGCGGCGGGAAAAAAGAGGGCGGCGAGGACCATGGACAGAAACCCGAGCAAGGCGAGCAGGTAAAAGAGCCCATTCAAGCCGATCTGCGCTGCCAGCAGCGGGCCGGCCAAAAGGCCAACGACGAACG
The DNA here is from genome assembly GCA_050257635.1 of Chloroflexota bacterium. Lineage (GTDB taxonomy): Bacteria > Desulfobacterota > Binatia > UBA9968 > UBA9968 > DP-20. Next base: position 2,069 of record JBLMXG010000227.1, on the reverse strand, counting down.
AAGCGCCGATGGCGATGCCGGTGATGGTATAGGCTTGGGTGCGCACTTCGGGCCGTGTGAGGTCCGCCAGCACCGCGAATGCCACCGAGCTTATCGCTCCCGTGCCCTGCAGGGCGCGGCCGAGGATCAGGCCATAAATGTCCTTTGCTACGGCGCAGCCGACGCTTCCCATGACGAACAAAGCGAGCCCAATCACCAGCACCGGTTTCCGACCCCAACGGTCGCTCGCCCAGCCCAAGGGCACTTGCAAGATCGACTGTACCAGCGCGTAGATGCCGAAGGCTATTCCGGCCAACGCCGCGGACGCTCCCGGGTAGCGCACCGCGTAGGCGCTGAAAATCGGCAGCATGAGAAAAATGCCGAGCAGCCGAAGCGACGAGATTAAACTGACGACGATAACCGGGGCGATTTCGTCGCGGGTGAACGAGTAATGACGGTCAGCCAAGGCGCAGCAAGTTCTCCATCGTGGTTGTAATCGTTCGGCTCAATGTACACGCTTTGTCGTAAATGAAAAGAGGCGCTGAACGCGCTCAGGGTTGACGCTTCAATGCTGCGGCGCCGACTCACCGCGCGACTCGTGAACGAATTTAAATGCCGGGCTGGCCTCGCCCATATACAAAGTACGGTGCGGGAATGGTATTTCGATCCGCTCGGCGTCGAAGGCTTTTTTCAACCGGCGGCGATACTCGCGCCCCACGTTCCACTGTTGCAGCGGCAGAGTCTTAAGCCGGACTTTTATGTTCACCGCGGAGTCCGCGAAAGCATCAACGCCGAGGATTTCGATGGGCTCGATCATGATCGAACCGTAATCCGGATCGGCGCGCAATTCCTCGCCGACCCGGCGCATCACTTCGACGACATGGTCGGTATCTTCCTTGTAGGCCACCCCCATGTCGATGACGTAGGCCGACCAATCCTTGCTCATATTCGCCAGGGTGGTGATCGATCCGTTGGGGAACACGTGGACCACGGCGCTCAAGTCGCGCAAAACGATGGTGCGAAAGGTGATGGCTTCGACCAGGCCGCCGGTGCCGTTGATGACCGCGACATCGCCGACGCGGACTTGATTTTCCAGGATCAAGAAGAATCCGCTCACCAGGTCCTTGACGAGATTCTGCGCGCCGAAGCCGACAGCGAGCCCGACCACGCCGGCGCCGGCAAGGATCGGGCCGACATTGACGCCGATTTGGCCGAGCGAGGTCAACGTCGCGACGAACCAGATCAGACCGACGACAATGGTCACGAGCACGTTCATCAGCGTCTTGATCCGTTTCGCCGCCGCGCCCGGCACGCGTTCGGTATGCGCGGTGGCTCTAACCAGTATGCTCTCCAATTGGCCCAGAGCCGCGCGGAGAATGCGGATGCCGACGTACGCGGCGATGACGATGAGCAGTATGCGCAGGGACGCTTGGAGAAAATCGACTCCCACCTCCGCGAGTCTGGTCAATAGCTTTTCGCTGTACTGTTGCAACATAAGTCCTTCCTCCCTCGGCTGATTTCTTGGGTTTGAAGCGGAGCCGCCAACGATCGCAGCGAGGACCGCGCGGAAATGCGTCTTCGCTGCGCTCAGTACATATGAAAAGCAACGCGGAGGCAATTCCATCAAGTCAAAAAATGATCCTTTGTCGTAAACGAGTTTTTACTTGACAGGGCTCTCGATCGCGCTAAGTTGCGCATCATCATGCAATCCAGGAGGCAACCATGGTTCGACACAGCGGCATTCTAGGCCTGTTGTTGTTCGTAGCGATCGCGCTGCAGTCCGCCCCCGCCGGCTCGGCTCCGCTGGAAAAGATCAAGTTTCCCTATTCGCCGATTTCCTGGAACAGTTTGCCCTGGTGGATGGCGAAAGACGCCGGACACTTCGAGCGCAACGGTCTCGACGTCGATTTACTTTATGAAGGCGCGTCATCGGCGATTGTCCAGGACATGCTGGCGGGCGAAGCCAACTTTGCGGGTCTGGCGGGCCCGGCCGTGGTCAGTAACGTCATTAGCGGCGGCGACGTCATTCAAATCGCGGCGGTGGTCAAGACCTTTACGATACCGATGTATGCGGCGCCCTCGATCAAAGA
>JBLMXG010000226.1:0-80997 GCA_050257635.1 Chloroflexota bacterium | reverse complement strand
GTTGGGTCTCGCCCTGATTGTTTGGACGGCGCGCAAAGTGCTGCCATGGCTGCTGCGTCACGTGGCATCGGTGCGAAACCGTGAAATCTTTGTGCTCTTTATCGTTTTGGTCTGTCTCGGGACGGCGTGGTTGTCTTCGATGGCGGGGTTGTCGCTCGCGCTCGGCGCGCTGATCGCCGGATTGGTCATTTCTGAGTCCGAACTGAGCCACCAAGTTGTTGCCGATGTGCTGCCCTTGCGCGATTGCTTTAGCGGCATCTTTTTCATTTCCATCGGCATGTTGCTCGATCCTCGTGTGCTCGGACACGACTGGCTTACTCCCACCATAGAGCTGTTTGCCCTCATCGGTCTCAAGGCAGGGGTAGTCTTGGCGGTTTTCTGGGCGCTTTATCGCTCGCTTCGTCTCGGTATCGTCTTGGGTTTGAGCCTAGCGCAAATTGGCGAGTTCTCTTTCGTTTTAGCCAAGGCAGGTATCAGTTACCGTTTGCTCACCGCCGGCGAAGAACAAGCGTTCCTGGCTGCGTCGATCTTAAGCATGATCGCCACGCCGTTCTTGATCCAGTCTGCCCAAGCCCTCGCCGTCCGTGTGAGCGGCCATCCCGGCCGGCGGCAAAGCTCTCTGGCGGCTGGCGATTCGGAGCCCTTTCCCGAAGGACTCGACGGTCATGTCATCATCGTCGGCTTTGGGCTCAATGGTCAAAACTTGGCGCGGGTATTGCGCGAATCCGGCATTCCCTATCGGGTCTTGGAACTCGATCCCGAACTCGTACGCACCGGTATCACGGCGGGCGAGCCGATAACTTTTGGCGACGGGACTCGCACCGACATACTCGAGCAAACGCGTATCGAACGAGCGAGAGTGCTGGTGATTGCCATCTCGGATCCGGCGGCGACCGCGCGCGTCGTGTCCCAGGCCCGGCGCTTGCGGCGCGATGTAAAGATCATCGTCCGGACCCGCTATGTGTCCGAGATTGACCGTCTTTATCGGCTCGGCGCCGACGAGGTTATCCCCGAGGAATTCGAAACCTCGGTAGAAATCTTCGCGCGGGTTTTGCAGGAGTATCACGTGCCGCGCAACGTCATCGGATTGCAGGTCGATCTGATCCGCAAGGAGCACTACGGCACCCTGCGCGGCTTACGTTTGCAGGGTATGCAGCTCGATGAACTCAGCCGCTATCTGGTCGGCGCGACCACAGATATCTTTTCCGTACCGGAGGAGTCGCCGCTGGTAGGACAGCGCTTGGGCGACATCAATTTGCGCGAACGCAGCGGTGCAACGTTGATCGTCGCGGTGCGCGACGGCAAGCCGGTGCATAACGTCGGCCCCGATTTCGTCATCGCGGCCGGTGACCGGCTGGTTCTGCTCGGTGATCACAAGGCCCTCGACGAAGCGGCGCGGATGATGTCGCCGCGTGTTCCGGCATGAATCGATCGAAAAAAACTGGTCGCATGAACTTTTTGTGCATAATCCTGTGCACAAGCTGTGAAACAGGGTAGCTCCAGCGAACGGACAGCGCGCGCCGAGAAAATTTTTTTTGCAAAGTAAAAAATTTTCTTGCTTTTTGGTTTTGTTCGGTTACATTTTCAAAACGTCACTGCGTCTCGCAGCGTTCATGATTGATGTATTCCAACGGTTATTTCGCGCACAAGAACTGAACCATGGCAGCCCTAGAAGATAACTTGCGCAAGGTTCCACCGCAGAACCTTGAAGCGGAATCCTCCGTCCTGGGCGGGATCTTGCTTGAAAATGAGGCGATCAATCAGGTCCTCGAGTTCCTGCGCCCCGAGGATTTTTACCGGGAATCGCACCGCAAAATTTTGCGTGCCATGATCGAGATCACCGACCGCAGCGAGCCGGTGGACCTGATCACCCTCAGCGAATTTCTCAAGGGCAAGAACGAGCTTGAAAGCGTCGGTGGGACGGCCTATCTGGCGTCGCTGGCCGATTTCGTGCCGACCGCGGCGAACATTTCCTACTACGCCCGCATCGTGCGCGAAAAAGCGGTGCTGCGCAGCCTGATCAGCACAGCCACCGAGATCGCCACCCGCGGCTACGAAGAGCAGGGCAACGTCGACGAATTTCTCGACACCGCCGAAAAGGTCATTTTCGACATCTCCGAAAAGAAAATCAAAGCATCCTTCGTCGCCGTCGGCGACATGATCACCGATACGCTCAAGACCATCGACAAGCTCTACCAGCGCAAAGAGATGGTGACCGGCGTGCCTACCGGATATGAGGACCTCGACAAGATCACCGCCGGGCTCCAGCCGTCGGATCTGATAATCGTGGCGGGTCGTCCCGGCATGGGCAAGACAGCGTTTGCTTTAAATATCGCCACCAACGCCGCGTATAACGGCGTCGGCGCGGCGATATTTTCGCTCGAAATGGCCAAGGAGCAGCTGGTGCTGCGCATGCTTTGCTCCGAGGCGAGGGTGAACAGCTCCAAGGTGCGCTCGGGATATCTCGGCGAGCGTGATTTTCCGCAGCTTGCCAAGGCAGCCGGCCGCCTCCACGAAGCGCCCATTTACATCGACGACACGCCGGCGATTTCGATTCTGGAGCTGCGCGCCAAGGCGCGCCGCTTGCTGCGCGACCGCACCAAGAAAGTCGGCCTCATCGTTGTCGACTATCTGCAACTGATGCGCGGCATGGGCAACGCCAACAACCGGGAACAGGAGATTTCGGAAATCTCCCGTTCGTTAAAAGCGCTGGCCAAGGAACTCAACGTTCCAGTGATCGCGTTGTCTCAGCTCAATCGGCGAGTCGAGGACCGCGGCGATCGCCGGCCTCAAATGTCCGACTTGCGCGAATCGGGAGCCATCGAACAGGATGCCGACGTCATCATGTTTATCTATCGCGACGAGGTCTACAGCAAGGATGAGAGCAAGAAAGGGCAGGCCGAAGTGATCGTCGCCAAACAGCGCAATGGTCCCACGGACACGATCACGCTGACCTTCCTCGGTGAATACACGCGCTTCGAAAACTATACAGAAAGGGACGATTGGGCGTATGACGAAGCCGAAGAAGCATAGAAAGGCGGCGAGACACCGATTCTAAAATCGTCATTGTCAGCGCTGTCCAAATTCTACGTGCTTCGGACCACAAGGGAGCAGCCTTGAGGCCACCTACTCGCAAAGGACTCTCGCTGTCGGTTTTGCTTTGGGTGCTGTTTTTCTGTGCGCACAGCGCCGCGCCAGCCGCTGAGTCCAATACCCCGGCGTTACTTCTGGCCAACGAACTCGGGCCGCAAATCGATCCCGCCAGATATCTGGTTAGCGAAAAATACGACGGTGTGCGCGCTTTCTGGGATGGCAAGACTTTGCGCTTTCGCAGCGGCCGCGCGGTCAATGCGCCGGCATGGTTTATCACCAAACTGCCGCCACAGGCAGTCGACGGCGAACTTTGGTTGGCGCGCGGGCGCTTCGAAACGCTCTCCGGTATTGTGCGCAGGACCCAACCGCAAGGCGACGAGTGGCGCGAGCTCAAATACATGATCTTCGAGCTGCCGAGCGCGCCGGGCACTTTTGCCGAGCGAGTGCAGCGCATCAAGGAGATCGTCGCGCGAGCGCAGTGGCCGCAGCTGGTTGCGGTGGAACAGTTTCGCGTCTCCGACCGCGCCGCGCTCAGGCGAAAATTGGATGAGGTCGTGCGCCGCGGCGGTGAAGGGCTCATGCTGCACCTGGCCGACGCCCCTTATCTGACGGGCCGCAGCGACGTGCTGCTCAAACTCAAGCCGCTGCAAGATAGCGAGGCGGTGGTGACGGAGCATCTCCCCGGCAAAGGAAAATACCAAGGCATGATAGGCGCACTGCGGGTTAAAACTCCCGATGGCAAACAATTCCTCATTGGCACCGGTTTTACCGACGCGGTACGGAAGAATCCGCCGCCGGTGGGCACGACGATCACATATACCTATCGCGGACTGACGAAAACCTGCCTACCGCGTTTTGCCAGCTACCTGCGGGTGCGCAAGGATTTTTGAACCCGGCGCCGATCGACGACGCCTCTTCCTGCAAAGGTGCCGCGGCGGTAGGTTCCCTCACTGGCTCGCGTACCAGTCTTCGTGCAGCAACCAGCCGGGGCAATTCAAACACGCCGTCCAGCGCCATTGATGATTGCAAGTGGGACAACACCCGCGCGTACTGAGCCTGTTCCAGCAGGCGCCGCAGCCGCCGGCGAAGAACTCGGGATAGTCACAGGGCACGCAAATCCAGCGGTCCGATGGTTTCGGCTGCCGTCGGCACAACGGGCAGCGGATGCGGCCGAGAGCGTGGATTCGGGCGTGCCGGACCCAGGGTTTTTGCGCAAAACACAGCCGGCGCGGCGCGATTTGGAGCAAGCGCCATGAGTCCGTCGGTCGCGAATACACCGCCGCGTTCAATGGAGCCGCTTGCGGTTTGTCCGCTTCGCCGAGAGCCCTTCAATCGCTGCTGAAGGTTTTATGCCACACGCTCCCACCGGTTTATGCCGACTTCCCAACCCTTGCTTTGAGAGAGATCCAGTCGGTTGCCTTCGGGGTCGGCGATCCGGTACTCGGCATAAGGCCGGTCAGCGGGCCGTTTGGTGATTTTCACAACGCTGCTCATCTCCTCCATCGCCGCTTTCAAGTTGCGCACCAGGAAGCCGATGTGATTGATGCCGAACTTCATCTCATGTCCCGTCGACCCTGAGTTGTAAAAGGGATGGATGGCGAGGTTGATATGCCCGTCGCCGACGAAGCGATTGAGCTTGCCCGCCCTGCGGTATTCGAATCCGCTCGGCACTTCAGCGAAGCCAAAGATTTCGCTGTAAAACTCTCTCATTCCCTCCGGGTCCATGGCGTTGTAGGCGATATGGCGGATCGCCGGGATGCGCCGCGCTTCGATCACCCCGAAAGGCTTTTCTGAAAGACTCACCGGATTGCCGTCGGGATCATGGATCCGAATCGCGCCGTGGTGCAATCCGCCCTCTTCCGGAATCACCGGCCCGCGCGGATAAAGTTTCAAGTAGCGGTTCTTCGCCTGCTCGACGCTCTCGACCTGGATGCCGATGTGATTGAGACCCGTCTCCATGCGCGGCTCGCACAGCGCCGCGCGCTTCTTGAAAAAAGTCAAGTTCATGTGCCCGTCCGTGATCGAAATGTCACCGGAGGCGGACCGCCCCAGCTCCTCGGCGCCGAGATAGTGTGAATAAAACTTCACCAGCTCTTCGGGGTGATCGGAAAGAAACGCAATGTATCGAATCGTCGCCATGGCTTATCGTCCACTGGATGATGTTGGGCGATCCGAGCATCCCCGCGCCGACCCTGACCTGCATCGCCGGAGAGCTGCAACGAACCACCCATCCCGAAGTCAGTCGCGGCGTCAAACGACCTCGTGCCGATTCGCAGCGTCCCGATGCATCGAGGTTATTCGGCCGTTAAATTTCCAGGCACACAGCCGACCCGAATTTACTCAATCGCGACGCCGGCGGTCAAGGAAAGCAGGATCGAGTGGCGGATCTCTCGCTTCGCTGCGCAGGTCAGTTGCTTGCCGCGATGGCTCTGACAAAGCTCCAGTCGGTTACATTTTGCTCGGGAATTGGCTGTTTCAGACCGAGGGTCTGCGCGTCGAGACGCAACTCGCTTGTGAGGCTCTTCTTGCCGATATCGCCCTGTTCGTTCAGCGAGCGGACAGCAAGACCATAAACTCTTCCGACATACTGTTGAGAGATATTCAGATCCTGTTTTATGATATCGAGCGTTTCGTCCTTGTGGGTCTTGAAAAACCGGAGACCTTTCAGAGTCGCCCGGATCATTCTTTTGATTTGCTCGGGATGGGTTTCAATTTTTTGCACGCTTGCGGCAAGACCGCCCAAAGGCAAATTCACGATGTCTCCGAAATACAGAATTTCGCTTAGGCCCAGCCTGTCGGTTTTTTCGACAAAGGCGACATCGAGCGGAGTCGCGTCGACGGTGCCGCTTTGCAGCGCCGCCAGCCGAGCCGATGAGCCGCCAATCGACATGAAGACGACATCATGATCCGGGTCCATCCCTGCAGCCGAAAGAGCCTCGCGAACCATCACGTAGGGCGTCGACCCGATGGAGCTGATCGCAACCCTTTTGTTCTTCAACCCTTTGATGTCCTTGATGCCGGACTTGCCCACCAGGATGTGCAAAGGCCGGTCCCACCAACCCATTACCACTTTGACAGGCAACCCTTTTGCCGCAGCCCTGATGGCGGCGCCGCCGACCGTAGAAAAATCGAGCTCGCCCACGGATAGGGCGGTCGCCTGTAAGCCGGTTTTCACCACGATCGTTCGGACATTCAGGCCCTCGTCCTCGAAGAAGCCTTTGCGCTTGGCGATCTCCAGAGGAATTTCATAAAGCCCGATCGACGAAATCGCAACGTTAACGTCCTCTGCGCGGATTTTATCGCCGACCGATTGCAGCAAAAAGAAAAGCAGGGTGACTGCCAGTGTTCCGGTAAAGCGAAGCGGTCCGAGATCCATCCTAGTGCCCTCCTCTCCAGCGTTGGTAATGCAGCTTCCGGGAGCGAGATAGTCATCCCGCTTTCCGGACTTTCAGTCAACCGCGTTTTGGAAGCGCAAACCCGCGCGCCGCGCGTCCCGTGCATGGCGATGCCTTCCTTCGCGTGCCGATGGGATTGAAGCGCGTTTCGATTCGCCGCGGTTTGTATGTTTCCCTGGTTACGCAAGCTCTTGGATCGCTGTTGAGATCGAACATAACAATGAGAAGTGTGGGAGCGGGAAGCGCCTTTCGCCTCGACGGCGCGGGCGGGTGGGCTTTGGCTATTTGTCTTTGTCACTGCCCCGGCATCGGACGAAATTCACCATCTTCATGCTCATGACGACTTCGTTTTTCTGATTGAGCACTTCGATGAATGTTCGCACGATGCCGCGGTTGGGGCGGGATTCGGAGCGGCGGGCTTCCAGTACGGTTGCGCGTACTGACAATTCGTCTCCGGGAAAAACAGGTTTGTCCCAGCGCAGTTCATCGCCGCCGGGGGATCCGAGATTGGCGACCTTGGATAAATAATTTTCTGTGTAGATGTGCATCATCAGGGCGGCGGTATGCCAGCCGCTGGCGATGACGCCACCGTAGATGCTCTGTTTCGCGGCTTCCTTGTCGATGTGGTAGGAGAGCGGCACATAGCGCCGGCCGAAATCGAGAACTTCTTCTTCGTCGACGGCAATGGAACCAAATTCATGCACCGTGCCGGGGACGTAACCTTCGAAGTAACGGTCTTCGGGGGGATGAGCAAAACCGGGATCGTTCATCTTCTTTCCGTCAGAAAAATATTATAGGTGCTTGCCGTTCTGCTGTTGGCGCATGATTCGCGCAACCTTGCCGGCGATATCATCGGCGCGCAGGAGGTCGCTGATGATGGCCGCCGAGTCGGCTCCCGCCCGCCAGACTTGCTGGACGTTTTGTTCCGTGATGCCGCCGATGGCGACGATGGGAATCTTTATCGCAGAACGAATTTGCCGCAGCATCTCGACGCCGCGGGCAGCATACCCGGTCTCTTTCGTCGAGGTGCCGAACAACGGGCCAAAGCCGATGTAGTCGGCGCCGCCGTTCTCGGCTTTCCGGGCCTGAGCAAGATTATGGGTCGAAATCCCGATGATTTTGTTGGCGAGCAGTTTTCTAGCGGCGGCGAGCGGCAAGTCCTCCTGGCCGAGGTGAACGCCGTCGGCGTTACAAGCCAGAGCAATGTCGACGCGATCGTTGATGATCAGCGTGCAATGCCGCGTCCAAGTGTGAGCCCGAACGCGCTGCGCCAGCTCAAAAAAATCGGTCGGCGCGAGCAATTTCACCCGGAGCTGGAGCCAGCGCGTGCCGCCTTTCAATAATTCATCGAGAACCGCCTCGACCGGACGCCCCGCGGTTTGTTCAGGGTCGAGAATCGCGTAGAAGGCTGGGAGGTCGAGCAGCGTCATGAATCTTTACGACGGTTCCTTTTTGAGCTCGATGCGCAGGTCGGTGAGTTTCTTCCGCAGAGTGTTGCGGTTGATGCCGAGAATTTGCGCGGCGCGAATCTGATTGCCCTTGGTTTTCCTGAGCGTGAGATCGATGAGCGGCCGTTCGACTCTTTCGATGACCAAGGAATATAAATTGTCGACGTCGACGCCTTCGGTTCGGCGAAAATAATCCTCGAGTTTGTGACGGATGATCTCTTCCAGGGAAAGTTGGTCGACCTCGAGGGTGGTCGCCGCCGGCTTGCTTTGCAGGGTAAAATCCTTGGGAAAGAGGATCGGTCCCGAGGACAAAACCGCGGCGCGGATCAGCGTGTTCTCCAACTCGCGCACGTTGCCGGGCCAGGAATGCTCTTCGAGAAGCTTTTGTGCGTCGGGCGAGACTCCCGAGATCTGCAAACCCATCTCGCGATTGATCTTGTCAAGGAAATAACCGATCAGCAGCGCGATATCGCCGCGCCGCTCGCGCAGCGGCGGCAAATAGATCGGAATCACTTTGAGGCGGAAATAGAGATCTTCGCGAAAGCGTTTTTCCTTGACGGCCTTGTCGAGATCTTGATTGGTGGCGGCGAGAATACGCACATCGGCTTTCAACGTCTCGCGGCCACCGACCCGACTGTACTCGTGATCCTGGAGCACGCGCAGCAGTTTGGTTTGCAAGTCCAGCGGGATGTCGCCGACCTCGTCCAAAAACAGCGTGCCGCCTTCGGCCAGCTCGAATTTGCCCAAGCGGCGATCCAGAGCGCCGGTGAAGGAACCCTTTTCATGGCCGAAGAGCTCGCTTTCAAGCAGATCGCGCGGAATGGCGGCGCAGTTAATCGCCACGAAGGGCTGATTCCAGCGCGGCGAGTTGTAATGGATCGTCTTGGCGACCAGCTCCTTGCCCGTGCCGCTTTCGCCCAGGATCAAGATGGTCGCCAACGTGTCCACCACCTGGCCGATGGTCTTGTAGACCGATTGCATGCTCGCGCTGGTGCCGATGATGTTGACGCCGGGCTCGAAGCGCTTTTTGACCTCTTCCTTGAGCTCACGAAAATCGCGGCTGAGTTTTCGGCTATCCATGGCGCGTTTGACCAGCACCAGCACTTCGTCGAGGTCGAAGGGCTTGGTGATGTAGTCGAACGCTCCGTTCTTCATGGCGCCGATGGCGTTGCGCATGGTGTTTTGCGCGGTCATGAGGATCATCGCGGTGTCGATCCCGGTTTCCTTGAATTCCTTGAGCAGTTCCAGGCCGTCGATATCGGGCAGTTTGATGTCCATTAACGAGACGTCGAAGCGGCTTTCTGTCAACAGCCGTCGCGCAGTCCCGCCGTTGGCTGCCGTTTGCACCCAGTAGCCTTCGGTCTCAAGGGCTTTCTGCAACACGTATCGCAGCGAATCTTCGTCTTCGGTTATGAGGATTTTTCCTTGGTCCATGTTAGTCTGCCACCACCAATGAGACTCTGAAGACGCTTCCCTTTCCCTCGGTAGTTTCAACGCGGATCGTGCCGCCATGCTCCTTGACGATTCGATAGCAGGTCGCCAGTCCGAGCCCAGTGCCGTTGTTTTTCGTTGTAAAGAAGGGCGAAAAAATATGCGGCAAATCTTCTTCGCGAATGCCGCGGCCTTCGTCGGCGAGATCGACCCAAATGAAACGATTGGGCTCCGTGCCATGCTCCCGGATATGATAATCGGTTTCCAATCTCGTGGTCACGGCCAGCTCTCCCATGTCCATGGCTTGAAACGCGTTCTTCACCAGGTTGAGAAATACTTGGGTGAGTTGAGCGCGATCGCCGCGGATCGGCGGCAGGCTGGGGTCGAACCACTTTTTTACGGTGATTTCCTTGCCGCGGTTGTTGTGGCCTTCGAGCAGTAGGACGTCCTCTAAAATCTCGTGAATGTTGACGGGAGCGAGTGTCAGTTGCGCCGGGCGTGACAGATCGAGCAATTGCTCGATCAACTGATTCACCCGGTCCACTTCGCGGATCATGATGTCGGTGAACTCTCGCACCGACGGGTCGCCATCGCTGGAACGGCGCAGCAGCTGGGCGGCGCCTTTGATGCCGCCGAGCGGGTTGCGTATTTCATGGGCTAGGCCGGCGGCCAGCGTACCCATCAAGACCAGCCGGTCGGCGCGTTTGAGGTCTTCCTCGAGTTCCTTGCGGCGCTTGATGTCGCGCAACAACAAGATGGTACCGACGAAGCGGCCCTGCCGGTCTTGCAGCGGCGACACCGTGACGCCGACCGGAATCTTTCGACCCCAACGGCTGATAAAATTACCCTCGCCACGGGCGCGGGTTTGGCGAGGCGGATGAGTTTGTTTAATCAGATCGATCAGCCATGGCTCGCGCTTGAAGATTTGCTCGACAGGCTGGCCGACCGCAGCCACCGAAGAGATATCCGTAAGCAACTCCGAAGCTTCGTTAAAAAAAGTAATTTTGCCGCCGGCGTCGAGAGAAACTACGCCGTCGTCCAAGTTGGCGAGGATTTGCTCCCACGAGACTTGTGCAGGTGAAGATCGGTTTGCTGGACTCGCAGCTTTCATGGAAGGAACGTGAATTGAAAACAGAATCATAGCAAATACCTGCAGGGGTGCAAAGCCGCGAGCAAATCCGCCCCTTGCATTGGCGAGGGCCGGCATGGTATCAATTTTCTTACACTTTAAGAGGTAACACTCAAAGTGGGCTTTGCCCGCTTTTTTTGTTTCTAGGGGCTGACAAAAAACGATGGACGCGACCGTTGCCCGCATTTGGGAGCTCGCCGCGCCGTTGGCGGAAACGCGTGGCATGGAGATCATCGACATCGAACTGCGGCGTGAAGGGAGTCGGAGCGGCCGGGTTCTGCGCTTGTATCTCGACAAAGCCGGCGGGCCGAACATGGACGATTTGAGCCAGGTGAGCCGTGAGTTGAGCGAGCTGCTCGACACCCAAGACGTGGTCGATGGGGCCTACACGTTAGAAGTCTCCTCCCCAGGCATCAATCGGCCGCTCAAGCGACCGGAACATTTCACGCGATTCATCGGCAAGACCATTCGCGTGCGAACCCGGGAGCTCATCGGAGGCCGGCGGTCGTTTCTGGGCCGACTGCTCGAAGTTTCAAACGAAAAGATTGCCGTGAACCAAGATGGAACCCGATGCGAAATCCCGTTTTCCTTGATTGAAAAATCGAACTACGAGCACGACTGGAGCGCCGAGTATGCAGCAGGATCTAAATAGAGTCATCGAACAGGTGAGCAAAGAGAAGGGAATCGACAAAGCGATTCTCGTCAGCGCTTTGGAAAACGCCATGGTCTCGGCGGCCAAGAAAAAATTCGGCCACAACCGCAAGATCGAGGCGCAGTTCAATCCGGAAATCGGCGAAGTCGAGCTGTTCGAAGCCAAGACCGTGGTCGAGCAAGTTCAAGACGAGGCCACCGAGATTACCTTGAAGGAAGCCAAAGAGATGCTCGATCCGGACGCCGAGGTCGGCGACGAGTTGTTGTGCAAGCTCGATTCGAGCCTGTTCGGCCGCATTGCGGCCCAGGCCGCCAAGCAGAATATCGTGCAGCGACTGCGCGACGCGGAGCGCGAGATCATCTATAACGAGTTCAAGGGCCGTGAAGGCCAATTGGTCAACGGGATTGTCCAGCGTTTCGAGAAGCGCAACATTATCGTCAATCTTGGCCGCACCGATGCAATATTGCCGGAAAAAGAGCAGGTGCCGCGCGAGCGCTATCGCCAGGGCGATCGCATCCGCGCCTATATTGTGAGCGTCGAAATCACCAGCCGGGGGCCGCAGATCATTCTCTCCCGCACCCATCCGGGCATGTTGATTCAACTCTTCGCTCAGGAAGTTCCGGAAATCTACGAAGGCATCGTTGAGGTCAAAGGTGCAGCGCGGGAACCGGGCGGGAGGGCGAAGATCGCGGTGGTTTCGCACGACTCTGATGTCGATCCGGTGGGCGCGTGCGTCGGCATGAAAGGCACCCGGGTGCAGTCCGTGGTTCAGGAGTTGCGCGGCGAGAAAATCGATATCGTGCACTGGATTCCGGACCAAGCCGAGTATGTCTGCCGGGCGCTGGCGCCGGCTAAAGTCTCGAAGATCATTATCGACGACGAAGATCACACGATGGAAGTCATCGTGCCCGACGACCAGCTTTCGCTGGCGATCGGCAAGAAGGGACAAAATGTTCGGTTGGCTTCTCGGCTCACCGGCTGGCGCATCGACGTACGCAGCGAGGCGGAGGCTGAAGAGGAGACGCGCCGGGCGCGCCAGTCAATCGGCGCGATCCCCGGTATCGGCGATTTTGCCGCGGAGCTGCTTTATCAAGAAGGATTTAAATCGGCGGAGGATGTCGCCGACAGCGAGCTGGAAGAAATTCTCGATGTCGAAGGCATCAGCAAGGAGAAAGCCGAGGCCTTGCATAACTCCGCGAAGCAGTACGTGGCAGAAAAGCGGGCTCAGGAAGCCGAGGCCGCCGCGAAGGCAGCCGCCGCGGCGGCGCAGCCGGCGCCGCCGGAACAAGAGTCGCAACCCGAGTAGGCGTGTCGCGAATAGGACTGCAGCCGCAACGAACTTGCCTCGGTTGCGGGGCGCGAGATGATCAGCGTGGGCTGCTTCGCTTGGCGCTGACGGACGATGGCCGATTATGCGTCGATCGCCATCGCGGACGCGGCGGGTATTTACATCGAAACGAGGATTGCTGGCGCAAGTTCTTGGCGCGGAAAGGTCTCTATCGAGCCTTTCACGTCGAGGTCAGCCGAGCGGCGAAGGAACAGTTAGTACGGGAGCTAAAGGGTCGAGACTGGGAGTAAGCAGAGATGGGTAAGACGAGAGTCCATCTATTGGCCAAGGAGCTGGGCATTGAGACCAAAGATCTCATAGCCCAACTCGATAAGTTGGGTATGAGAGGACGAAAAGCACAGAGCGCGCTCGAAGACGACGAGGTCGCCCGCGTGCGCACCGCATTGGCGGTTCAGGAAAAGCCTCAAGTCCACGTCGGCGAGGAAAAAATTGTCGCCGATCGCTTGGTCAGAACCGAAGACGAGGGTGTGGGAGGAACCGAAGCCCGGGAAACTGTGGTGGAGCGACGGGTGCGTGCCAACGTGATTCGCCGCCGAGTCAACCGAACGGAGGTCGTTCCGAGCGAAACCACTTCCACCCCGGCCGAAGCGGCCAAGGTGCCGACCCCAGAGACCCCTGCCCGTGAGATTGAGACCGCCCCGCCGGAGACTCCGGTTGAGGAAAGCCCGGCCGAGATGATGCCGGAAATGGACTTCCCCTTTGAGGACGTTGTGCCGGCGGGGCCTTCCGAGGAGCCGCAATCCTTCCCCGCGGAGCGAACGGCTGAGACTCCTTCGACTACCGCGCCAATGGCGCAAGAGGCGGAGCCACGGCGCGAAGCCGCACCGCTGTTTCCAGCGGCGCCGGAACAATCGCGCGGCGCGCGCATCCTCGGCCGCATCGATCTGAAACAAACTATGCGTGTTGAGCCGGCGCCGACTCCGGTGCGCAAAGCTCCCCCGGGTGCTCCGGGGGGTGCAGGCGCGCGACCGGGAGACGTCGAGCGAGCCCGGCCTGCCGATGGCGCGGTTGTGCCAACTGGCGAGGAAAAGCCGAAGGCTGGACGTCACAAGAAACGCGTCGTTAAAAAGCAAGACGTGCTAGAGTCTCGGGAAAAGGAGCTGCGCGGCGGACGTATCCCGCGGAAGAAAAGAGTCCTTCCGGGTAAAGAGGTCAAGCACACCGAAATCACGGTTCCAAAAGCGAGCAAGCGGGTCATCAAAATTTCCGAAGTCGTCACGGTCGGTGATTTATCCCGGGAGATGGGAGTCAAGGCCGGCGAGGTCATCAAGAAATTAATGGGCATGGGGATGATGGCGACCATCAACCAAGTGCTCGATGCCGACACCGCGACCCTGATCGCTTCCGAGTTTGACCACCAGGTGGAAAACGTCGCCTTCGATGTGGACAGCGCGTTGGAAATCGAACATCAAGTGGAGGATCAGGAAACCGCGTTGTCAGCGCGTCCCCCGGTGGTGACAATCATGGGGCATGTCGACCACGGCAAGACCTCTTTGTTGGACTCGATTCGCAGCACCAATGTGACGGCGCAGGAACATGGCGGGATTACCCAGCATATCGGCGCCTATCATGTGCAGGTCGACGGGCGCAGCGTGACCTTTCTCGATACTCCGGGCCACGAAGCCTTTACGGCGATGCGTGCGCGCGGCGCTAAAGTGACCGATATCGTTGTTCTGGTTGTTGCCGCCGACGACGGGGTGATGCCGCAGACGGTGGAGGCGATCAATCATGCCCGTGCCGCTGAGGTGCCGATCATCGTCGCGGTCAACAAGATCGACCGGCCAGACGCCGACATCGAAAAGGTCAAGAGAGGCCTTTCTGAATACGGTTTGGTTGCGGAGGATTGGGGTGGCGACGCCGTGTTCGCACCAGTGTCGGCAAAAACTCATGAAGGGATTCCGCACCTGCTCGAAATGCTTCTGTTGCAGGCGGATATTTTAGAGCTTAAGGCCAATCCGGATAAACTGGCCCGCGGCACTATCGTCGAAGCCAAGTTGGACCGCGGCCGCGGTCCTGTAGCTACGGTGTTGGTTCAGGAAGGAACGCTGCGTGTGGGCGATGCCTTTGTCTGTGGCGTCTACTACGGCAAAGTGCGCGCGATGATCGACGACAACGGCCGCAAAGTCGATGCGGCGCCGCCGTCCTTTCCGGTCGAGATTCTCGGCCTTCAGGGTGTGCCGCTGGCCGGCGACTCATTCGTCGCGGTGGCTGACGAGGCCAAGGCGCGCCAAGTGGCGGAATACCGCCAGAGCAAGCAAAGAGAAACCGAACTGGTCAAGTCGAGCAAGGTGTCTCTCGAAGAATTGTACGATCAAATCAAGACCGGCGATGTCAAAGAGCTTCGCGTCGTGCTCAAGGCCGATGTGCAGGGTTCCGTGGAGGCTCTGACCGACGCACTCAATCGGATGTCCACCGATGAAGTGAAGCTTAGAGTGATTCACGGTTCGGTGGGCGGTATCACGGAAAGCGACATCTTGTTGGCGACGGCGTCGAACGCCATCGTGATCGGGTTCAACGTGCGGCCGGAATCGAAGGGCGCAGCCTTGGCGGCGAGAGAGGGCGTCGACGTGCGGCTCTACACAATCATTTACGAAGCGGTTGCCGATATTCGCGCGGCGATGGAAGGCATGTTGGAGCCGACGTTCCGCGAACAGACTCAGGCTCGGGTCGAGATTCGCCAGACTTTCAACATCGCCGGCGTTGGCACCATCGCCGGCTGTTACGTGACCGAAGGTAAAATCGCGCGCGGTAATCTGGTGCGATTGTTGCGCGATCATGTCGTCGTTTACGACGGCAAATTAGCCAGCCTCAAGCGCTTCAAGGACGACGTGCGTGAGGTGACGGCCGGTTATGAATGCGGTCTTTCCTTGGAGGGATTTCAGGACATTAAGCAGGGCGATATCATCGAGGCTTACGAGCGTATTCCCGTCGTGCGCCGCATCAGCGCCGCCCCCGGCGGCCGCGAAGCGGCGCGTCTCGGCGGCGCATAAGCGCTCGGTGTTCGTGATTCCGTCGATGCCGATGGTTGTGGGAGTTCTCAAACTGAAGTTGATGATTCCCGAAAACCATTCACTCAAGGGCAAACGTGGAGTTCTAAAAAGTATTCAAGCGCGGGTCGGCAATCGATTTAACGTTTCGGTGACCGAATGCGGCGATCAGGAGCTGTGGCAGAGCGCCGTGTTGGGCTTTGCCGCGGCCGGTGCGAGCCGGACGATTGTTGAATCGATGCTCCGCAAGGTCGTTGAATTTGTCGACGCCCTCGGTTTGGCCGAGGTCGGCGATGCGGAGGTCGAAAGCTTTCACTGCTGAGAGCCAAGGCCTGCGGCGCGCACCGTCGAAATTTCCTGCCTTTGTATCGCCTCCGTTATGGACTACCAACGGTCTGATCGCGTCGGTGATTTGTTACTCGAGGTGATCGCCGACCTGCTGCGCCGTGAAATTCGCGATCCCAGGCTTCAGTGGGTGAATCTTACCGGGGTGAGAGTGAGCAAGGACCTTCGGCACGCTCAGGTGTTTTTCAATCTGGTCGGCGTCGCCGAAGACAAAGAAGCCGCCGTCGCCGGATTAAAGAGTGCCAGGGGATTCATCCGGTCCAAGGCCGGAAAAAAACTCAACCTGCGCTTCGTCCCAACTATCGAATTCACGTACGACGAGAGCGAAGAAGACGCTCGGCACATCGACAGCCTGCTGAACAAGGTCAAGCCGTAAAATAAACTTCTCTTGCTCCAGGGCTTTGGTTCTATTCCGAACTACCGACGTTGACGGATATTTTATGACCATGACGCGCAGCGGTATTTTGCTGATCGACAAGCCGGAAGGCCCGTCTTCGGCGCAGGTGGTGCAGCGGGTTAAGACCCTTTTACAGGCGAAAAAGGTTGGCCACCTCGGCACGCTCGACCCGTTTGCGTCGGGCCTACTTATGATCGGCATCAACGAGGGAACTAAAGTCGCCGACATCTTTCTCGGCGGGGTGAAAAGCTATCGCGGCGTGATCGCCTTGGGAATCGAAACCGACACCCAGGACCGCACGGGTAAAATTTTGCGGCAGCGCCCCGTGGCGCCGCTGGAAGAGGCGCGGCTCCGCGCATTGGAGCGAAAATTTACCGGCGAACTGCAACAGGTGCCGCCGATGTTTTCGGCGTTGAAGAAAGATGGCGTTCGCCTCTATCGCCTAGCGCGCCAGGGCAAAGAAGTCCCCCGCGAGCCGCGCCGGATTCGGATCGACGCTCTGCGGTTATGCAAGTTGAACGATTGGGAGCTCGAGTTCGAGACCACCTGCTCGCGCGGGACCTATATTCGCACCTTGGCCGCGGATATGGGGCACGCGCTCGGCTGCGGTGCGCATTTAAAGTCCTTACGGCGCACCGCCTGCGATCACCTGAACGTCGAAAATGCGATTTCCGTAGAGGAGCTAGAAGGCCGGCAAGCCACTGGCGCCGTGCCGCTGCTGACGCTTCGGCAGGCGCTGGGGCATCTGCCAGCGGTGGTCTGGCAAAGCCGGTATTTATCGCGGTTGCGTTTGGGACAACAGGAGTTACTGGGTCAAATTGCCAAACCTCTTGCGGGCGAAAAATTGCTCGGAATTCTCGATCCGTGCGGTGATCTGGCGGCCTTAGTTCAATGGACTGAAGACCTGCCGGGTGGCCGTTGGCGGCTCTGCCGGATATTCCAAACCTGACGTTTGACATCGCCGCGAGGGATCGGCTAGGCTAGTTTTTCGCGATGCGGACTCGAGGCGACGGCAAGTTTTTTTAGTCGCCGAGAGTCGTTTTCGTCTTTGCTTCACGAAATCAAAAATGTGACTTGAGGAAAGGAACGATCGGAATCCCATGAGCCAGTCGAGGGGTGCTACACCGGCAAATTTGCATATTCAGAATTGGGTCAAGGAAATGGCCGCCATGTGCCAGCCCGATGAAGTTTTTTGGTGTGACGGGTCGGAAGAGGAAAAGGAAAAGTTGACCGAGGTCGCAATTGCCAGCGGCGATCTCATGTCGCTCAACCAAAAGGAATTGCCGGGTTGCTATCTGCATCGCAGCGCGCTCAACGATGTTGCCCGAACGGAAAATCTCACTTTTATCTGCACCAAAAGCCAGGAAGAAGCTGGTCCCAACAATAACTGGATGGAGCCCGCCGAGTCCTACGAACGCTTGGGAAAAATTTTCCGTGGCTCGATGCGCGGACGCACGCTCTACGTGATTCCTTTTCTTATGGGGCCGCAGGGCTCGTCCTTCAGTAAAGTCGGCGTTCAGATCACCGATAGTGTTTACGTTGTGCTCAATATGCGCTTGATGACGCGCATGGGTAAAGTCGCGCTCGATCATGTCGGTGATTCCGACGATTTTACCCGTTGTCTGCATTCCAAGGCCGATCTCGACATGGATCGGCGGTTCATTTGTCACTATCCCCAAGACAACACGATCTGGAGCGTCGGTTCGGGCTACGGCGGCAACGCTTTGTTGGCAAAAAAATGCCTCGCGCTGCGCATCGCCAGCAAACTCGGACAAAAAGAGGGTTGGCTGGCCGAACATATGCTGATCGTGGGGATTGAAAGTCCCGACGGCGAAATAACTTATGTCTGCGGCGCCTTCCCGAGCGCCTGCGGCAAAACCAATCTCGCGATGTTGGTGCCGCCGCCGAGCATGAAAGGCTGGAAAATTCACACGATCGGCGACGATATCGCTTGGCTACGGATCGGCTCCGACGGCCGCTTGTGGGCGATTAACCCGGAAGCGGGCTTTTTTGGCGTCGCGCCGGGCACCGGTTCCAAGACCAATCCAAACGCCATGGCGACGATCAAAAGAGACACGATTTTCACCAACGTCGCGTTGCGCTCGGATGGGACGGTATGGTGGGAAGGCCACGACGATCCGACGCCGAGTCATGCCCAGGACTGGCGCGGCAAGGCTTGGAATCCGCAGAGCGGTCATCCCGCTGCGCATCCCAACTCACGTTTTACCGTGTCGCTCAAGCAGTGCCCGACCTATTCACCCGAGTGGGACAAAGCTGAGGGCGTGCCGATCAGCGCGATACTGTTCGGCGCGCGGCGCAACAAGCTGGTGCCGCTGGTCTACCAATCTTTTAACTGGCAGCACGGCACTTTTCTCGGTGCCACCCTGGCTTCTGAAACTACCGCGGCGGCGACCGGTGCGGTAGGGGTGGTGCGCCGTGATCCAATGGCGATGCTGCCCTTCTGCGGCTACAACATGGGCGATTATTGGTCCCATTGGCTTTCGATCGCCCGGCGGGCGAGCAATCCGCCGAAAATTTTCCGCGTCAATTGGTTTCAGCGCAACGAACAAGGCAAGTTCATGTGGCCGGGATTCGGCGAGAACCTGCGCGTGCTGCGCTGGGTTATCGAGCGCTCGAAAGGCGGCGGCGCGGCGGACGAAACCGCGATCGGTTATGTTCCCAAGCCATCGTCTCTGAACGGCGGCGGACTTAACATTTCCAAGGATGATCTCAATCAATTGGTCGCCATTGACCGCGAAGGCTGGAAGAGCAATCTCAAAAGCCAGGCGGATTACTTCGACACTTTCGGCGATCACCTTCCCGCCGGCATCAAAGAAGAACATAAGGCGCTGGCAAATCGACTCAAAAGATAGGTGCGGGAGTGTAGCCATGGCTCGGGGGCATCATGATATCGGCGGCCTCCCTGGCGCCGGAGCGATCGATCAGACCGAGCATCAACTGTCGGATTGGGAAATCCTCGCCGACGCGGTGAATCAGGCGTTGGGCGCCAAAGGGATCAAACGAACCGACGAGATGCGCCGGGCACGCGAGGAAATGGACTCGGCCGCTTATCGAGATATGACCTACTACGAGCGTTGGATCGCCAGCATCGAAGCGATCCTGATCGAAAAGAAAATTCTTACTAAGGCAGAAATCGATCGCAAGTTGGCGGAATTTGAATCCAAGTGGGGCGAACCTTGAGCGTTGAGTCTGTATGTTTAAACCAGGAGACAAGGTCCGAGTAAAGTTCGAAGACCGACCGGGCCATAT
This sequence comes from Chloroflexota bacterium, assembly GCA_050257635.1. Classification (GTDB taxonomy): domain Bacteria; phylum Desulfobacterota; class Binatia; order UBA9968; family UBA9968; genus DP-20. The sequence goes on along the minus strand of JBLMXG010000226.1, from coordinate 61,502 downwards.
CCGAACGCCCTGGTATATCCGTGGCAAAATCGGCTGGGTGGAGCGGGTATATGGCGATTTTCCCAACCCCGAGTCGCTTGCCTATGGCTGTGACGGCCTGCCGAAGAAAACGCTCTATTTAGTCGGATTCAATCAGCGCGATGTCTGGGACAAATCGGTAGGGCAAAGAGATAAGTTGTTCGTCGATGTCTTTGAACACTGGCTCGATCCGGCTGCGCGAGGGAGAAGGTGATGAGTGATTCGTCGATCGATGAGCATGGCCGCGAGCACCCTAAGCATGAATTGAGTCACTACGCCAAGCGAATTTATGCTATCCGCGACCTGCTGCTGGAAAAGGGCGTGCTCAGCGAACAGGATATTGAATGCCAGATCGAGTACCAGGAAGCGCGCTCACCGGCGAACGGCGCCCGGCTTGTCGCGCGCGCGTGGGCCGATCCCGACTTCAAGGCGCGGCTAATTGCGGATACTAAGGCGGCTTGCGCCGAAATGGGTATTGATGCCACGGCGATCAACGAGTTTGTCGTTCTTGAGAACAGCGAGAAGGTGCGTCATATGGTGGTCTGCACCTTGTGCTCCTGTTATCCGCGTCCGATTTTAGGACGACCACCGGATTGGTACAAAAGCTTCAATTACCGGCAGCGGGCGGTCAGGGACCCGCGCGGCGTTATGCGCGAGTTTGGGTTGAATCTACCCGAGGATGTCGAAGTGCGGGTACATGACAGCACCGCGGATATCCGTTACTTGGTTCTACCTTGTCGTCCAAAGGGGACGGAAGGCTGGAGCGAAGCGGAGTTGGCCAAATTGGTAAGTCGAGATAGCATGATCGGCGTAACGGACCCACTGCTCACCATTCCGCAATAATGTCGAATAGTTGCTTCAATAGCCTTCAAGCCTGCGGCTTTTGCCGCTTTCGATCAAGCGACCGGCGATAGCAGCATCGTAACATTATATTTTTTGTTGCTTTTTGGGGCCGCTGTTCGTACCATTTACGGTAAAACTGCATAAATGAGTGCTGAACAACTTCCTTTACTACGTAATTCGAACGCGAAAGCCTCGATAATGCCTCGAATAGCCTACGCCACGGCCTTGCGTTGCATTGGCCAGGATCTGGAGCGGCGCGGATTGAAGACTTTCGATATTGGCTTCGAACGCGACGAGTACGTTGCCGAATGCGGCTATAAGGAACCGCCGGCGCCAACCCCGGTTTCGATCCATTATTCCCAAGGGGACATCGACGAACTCGATCGGGTCGGTGAAAGCAAACGCGGTACAATATTGCCGCCCAAAGATTTTCTCAATCATGTCCAGATCTTTCGCACGATTGGTGGCTACCTCGACAAGAACGAGGCGCGCCTGATCCGCCTGACCAATAACGGCGCGAGTCAAAACGGCTCATCGCTGGTGGTTGAGTACATCACAAAAGACGGCGAGCGAGTCGTGGACGACCGTGCAGGATCGGCGATCTACGATATGTGCGTGCAAATGTACAAGCAGAGAGGCAAGCTAACCGGGACCGGCGGGCGCCGCAGACGATGGCGCAGATAGGGCAGCGCCGACTTCGATCGAATTGCGGAAAATTGCTCAATGGGTTGATTCTCCGCAGGAGCGTCGCAAATCTTGGATAGGAATTTCGACTACTATACGGTTTTAGGCCTCAACCGAAGCGCGAGCCAAGAAGAGATCAAGCGGGCCTACCGCAAAGCGGTCTTTCGCTATCATCCAGATCGCAATCCCGGCGATGACGACGCCGCTGGGAAATTCAAGCAGGTGTTGGACGCCTACGAGGTTTTGTCGGACACGCTCAAGCGCGCCAACTACGATCATGTCACTCGCCCCGTCGAGGCTGAAAGCGAAGTTGAAGAAGAGGAAGCGCCTAAAAAAGAACAGGCGTCGCGGTCTGGCGCGGACGCAGGCAACGGCTTTAATTTCACCCAGGATTTTAAACACAAAGTCGAGCCGGAACCGAAGTGTCCTTCCTGTTCGGTGGTGGGCACCGATCATATCATTTCGCGCAAAGCCGGCTCCAGCTCGGCACGCGGCAAACAGTTTGTCCTCGCACCGTTCAACATCATTTTCTGCAATTCGTGCGGCCACGTTTACGGCGTGACGCCGACTTCGAGTTAAGATTCGACGAATAGAATTAGTTCCACTGGTCGCTAGCGTGAGCGCAGTTGGTTTACGCGTCGGTGAGCAAAATCTGCGAGCATCGCTGGGTTCGAATGACGGTTAAAATCCTTGATGGGAAAGGTTTCGCTCGCTTCCCAAGGTGAAATCAGGATATTGAGAAACGGGAACGAAATACCGAGCCAAAGTTAGTGCATTACCCCGCCGCCTTCGACGACCAAAAGCTGGCCGGTGATGAAGTCGCTGTCGGAACTCGCTAGAAAGAGCGCGGTGCCGACGATATCCGCCGGTGTTTCAACCCGGCGGAAGGCGCGCTTGTCGATGCTGCCTTCGCGCCGTTTCAAGACTTCTTCAGATACCGATTCTTCGCTCATGGTCGAGCCGGGTGTCATGCAGTTGACGTTGATGTTCCATTCGCCCAATTGGCGTGCCATGACGCGGGTGAGCGCGACCACGCCGCCTTTCGCTGTCGTATAGTGCGGCATGTTGCCCGAGCCGCTGAAAAAAGTTCCGGAAGCGATATTGATGATTTTGCCGCTCTTCTGCTGTTTCATCACGGGGATCACGGCCTTGCTGCAAAGAAAGACGCCCTTCAGGTTAACCTCGATAACCCGGTCCCACTCCTCCAACGCCAGCTCTTCCAGCGGCCCTTTCCACAGCTGTTGCGTGATATAGATCGCCGCATTGTTGAGCAGCACGTCGATGCGGCCGTATTTTTCGACGGTTTCTCGTATCAGAGCCTGCACGTTGGGAAAGCTGCGGACATCGGTGGTCCGTGCCCAAGCCGATCCACCGCTATCGGTGATCGCCTTAGCGGTGGCATCGCCGCTCACGGCATCGCTATCAGCGATCACCACATGCGCACCCTCTTCGGCAAAGCGCCGCGCGTACGCTTTGCCGATGCCATGGGCCGCCCCGGTAATAATGGCGATCTTGTCCTTTAGTCGCATCCTTGTCCTCCCGCAGGCGTTTCCCCGGTTTGTTGGCTCAGTCAGCGTGAAAGGGACGCCGCTCACGAAAAGGTCGGCGTTCTGCCATTAAAGAAATTTTCAATCTGGGCCGGCGGAAAACGCAGCCCGATAAAAAAAGCGCCGAACAGACCGTAGGCGGCGCTCGCTTCATCGAAGCGCATCTCGTAGACGAGCTTTTTGAAGACCAGCGGATCGTCGGCAAAGAGGTCGACACCCCATTCCCAGTCATCGAAGCCGATGGAACCGGAGATGATCTGCGTCACTCGCCCCGCGTAATAACGGCCGATCATGCCATGCTCGCGCATCATACGCTGGCGCTCACGAATCGGCGCGCTATACCAGTTCTTCGTCTCGCCGCGAAACTTATTCATCGGATAGAAGCATAGGTAGCGCCGCTGCGGGATTTCCGGCCAGAGTCGCGGCGCGACATGCTCCCGCTGCTTGGTCAGCTCGGCTTCGATTTCGCGGTTCCAGTCGGCGGTTCCCGGTCGCAGCCCCTTCGCCGTCCACTCGGCATACGCGTTGACCGATGCCTCGTAAAGCCCGAGCTCCACCACCGAGACGTAGGACGTCGCCGGCTCGAGAAACTCGCTCAACTCAGAGCATGAAACAGTCAGCTCCGCTTGGTTGAGATCATCCAAGGTTTTGCGAAAATGGACCAACATTAAATCGGCCTTGTGGCCGAGCATGGAAAAGAGTCCGGTAGCCGCTTGCTTGGCCTGCTCCATGGTACCGAACATGGCGCGAGCGCCGTCAAGGATATGTTTTTGATCCGACGTGCCGATATTACGCCACGCCGTCCAACGCACGCGGAACATTTGATGAAGTAGGAAGGAGCCGTCGAGAGTCAGCGGCGTGGCCGGCAGCTCCGTGTTTTGCCGTTGGGGCGGTGGATGTTCCATGGTTGGGACTGTTTTTAACCTCGCAGGCGATTAAGTGCTACATGGGTTGGGGCGAAGAGCCGGGCGGGGCGGGCTGATCCGGTTTGATGCCGCGCATTTTGTTGCGCAGCGCCTGAAAGCCGCGTTTAGCCAGACGAAAGATTTTCGGAATCAGCCAGGCGATCAAAGCGAGGAAAGCCAACACCAGGATCATCATCACGATCGGGTGGTTGAACATGAGCCAGACGCCGCCTAAGACTGTGATGTCTTCTGTGAAGCTGGCAACCCAGTTGCTAAAAGGTTCCGGGCTGGCGTTGATCGCCAGTCGCGCTGTCGCTTTGGTGCCGTGGGCGGCCAGCGCGATAGTGCCGCCGCCGAGCACGGCCATCAGTTCCAAGGCCGGATTCATGTCGCCGAGAGAGCGCGCGGCCAAGATCGCTCCGGCCGGCACGCGAATGAAGGTGTGCAGGACGTCCCAGCCGGTATCGACGTAAGGCACTTTATCGGCGACGAATTCGATCACGTACATGATGCAGGCGATGGCGATGACTCCGGGATGGGACAGCACCTCAAGGTTCGGCGGCAGGTGGATCATTTCCAATCGATTGGCGATGCCGAGCGCAGCTACCGTCGCGTAGAGATTGATGCCGGAAGTCCAGGCCGTGCCCATCGCCAAACTCAACGCTTCAATCGTGCCCATCGGTTTACCTCCCGATCCGATCAAGACAGCGTATCACACATTGGACGTCGCTCACGGCAATTCTATAGCAACGCTTTGGCGCAAGAATTCTAACAACTAAACTTTGTACTTGGCCGCGATCCGATCCTTGTACTCCCGGGTAAATGCGTTGACTGCGGGAAACTCGTTCATCCATTTAAACGGCCGGCAGGCGTCGATCAAAACCCGGTCAGTGGTATAACCGCGCGGCGAGCGCTCCTCGGGCGGCAACGCCGGCTCGCACACCGAAGCCCACACGCCTTTGACCACGTCGAGGTCTTCGCGCACATGGCATCGAGTGGCAATCGCCCAGATCACCTCCGCTGGATTGGTGATGTCGATATCATCGTCAACAACGACGACAAATTTTCCACCATAGGCGCCGGCGCGCGCGCCGGCGGCGACGAGCAGGGCTTGCTTGGAGTGGCCGGCGTAGCGCTGCTTGATGGCGACGACGGTGAAAGGTCCGGGCTGGCCGCCATAGACGAATCCCCAGACACCTTTGACTTCCGGAATACCGGCTTTCTCGAGCTGCTCCCAGAGCGTCGCGGCGCCGAGCGGGATCGGCAGATAGCTTGACGGCGGTTTGAGTGGCGGTGCGCCGAGCAAGATCGGATCGTTCCGATAATAGACCCGCTTGACTTCCATTACCGGCGTCTCGCCGACGTTGGCTTCGGTAAAATAACCCGGCCATTCACCGAAGGGACCTTCTTTTGGCATCTCTTCGTCCTTCATCGGCAGAATGTCGCCCTCGAGAACGATCTCAGCGTTGGCAGGAATCGGCAAACCGGTCGCCGCGCCGCGCACCACCGGCACTGGCGAACCCTGGAGATAACCGGCGAACTCGAATTCATTGACGTCCGGCGGCAGTGGCATCTGCGCGGCCAGGAAAATCGCCGGTCCCTGACAGAGAGTAATCGCCGCCGGCAGCGCCTTCCCCGCGTCACGCGCGCGCTCGAAGGCGAGCCGACCATGCTTGCCCATGTTCATTTTTACCGAGACATGGTTTTTGTCCTGGACCATGACTCGGTAAGTACCGATGTTGACCGCACCGGTCTCCGGGTCCTTGGTGATGACACCGCAGCCAGTACCGATGTAGGGGCCGCCATCCAGGTCGTGCCAGTTGGGCACGGGAAATTTATGGAGATCGACATCGTTACCCATCATCTGATTTTCCAGTACCGGGCCGCCTTCCAACTGAGTGACCGGTACAGGCTTATACGCCGCAAGCTTTTTGCGCCAGGCATAGAGATAATCGACACCTTTCTCTGCACTGATGCCCATTGCCGGGCCGGTGCGCTTGCAGGTGCGAAAAACGTTGGAAATGATCCGAAAGCCGGCCGGATAGCCTTTGAAATTATTAAACAACAACGCCGGCCCTTCCTTGTCAGCGGCCAGCTCCGTCAACGCTCCCACTTCGGTCTTCAAATCGGCGCCGTCGATGCGGCGCAGCTCGCCCATTTCTTCCAGCAACTCGATGTAGCCTCGCATGTCAGTGACGTCAGCCATGAAATCCTCCTGATGCGCGCTTCATAGTATTGTGGCAAGTTACACGAGTCAAACGAGCGGGGCGACGAAACGCCCCATGCGGATTGTCTCGGCACCGTTGCAATCGGAGCAATCAGCGGCTAGGGTTCGGTCATTGATTCCGATTCAAAGCGATGGCTGCCGTCCTGCAGTAGCCTCTTTCATTATGGCTTCCAGGAGTGAGGATCGGAAGTAATGCTTTAATCTCCAAGATTTCTCGGGCCAGTTCCATAATGGCGGCGCTGACGATATTCCTCACGCAAAAAAGCAGTGCGCAAATTGCCCAATCGCCCGCTTTAACAACCCGCGCACGGCGTAAGTTCTCCAGTCACGGCAAACCTTGCTTGACTTTAGGTCCCCATCCTTTAACTTGATGCACCATGCGGCGATTTAACATCGGATGTCTGATGTCCCTGTTCTTAGTCGTTGTCGGAATGACCCCGGTCCGTGCGGCTCCGGTTCGGGAATTTGTCCTCGATAACGGCCTCAAGGTTTTGCTTTTGGAGGATCACAAGAGCCCGGCGGTGACGTTTCAAGTCTGGTACCGCGTCGGCGCACGCAACGAAAAGGATGGCAAAAGCGGTTTAGCCCATTTTCTTGAACACATGATGTTCAAGGGCACGCCGACCACCGGACCGGAGGAATATTCGCGCATCATCGCCAAAAACGGCGGACGCTCCAATGCTTTCACCACGTCGGATATGACAGTCTATTTCGCGACCATGAGCCGGGAAAAGATTGGCATCGAGCTTGACTTGGAGGCCGACCGCATGGCCAGTGCGCTGCTCGGAGAAAAGTATTTCGAGCCCGAGAAAAAAGTCATTCAGGAAGAACGGCGCCTGCGCACCGAAGACAATCCCATCTCGGCATTGAGCGAAGTCGCGAGCGCGGTGGCCTTTACGATCCACCCCTATCGCCGGCCGGTGGTCGGGTGGATGGAGGACATTCAACACCTCACGCGCCAGGACCTGGTGGATTTTTATAAGCTCTACTACGCGCCGAACAATGCCTTTATCGTTGTGGTCGGCGATTTTTCGGCAGAGGAGATTCTGCCCAAGATCAAGTCGGCCTTCGGCAAAATTCCGCGTGGTACTCCGCCGCCTAAAGTATGGGTGGAAGAGCCGGAGCAGCGCGGCGAACGCAGCATCATTTTGAAAAAGGAAGCCGAGCTGCCGTTTACGCTGCTGTTCTACCGCGCGCCCAATCTCAAGAGTCCGGATAGCTTTGCGCTCGATTTACTCTCGGTGGTTCTGGCCGGCGGCCGTAGCTCGCGGCTGTATCACGAGCTGGCTTATCAGAAACGGCTGGTGCGCAGCGTGGACACGGATTACAGCGATGTTTCCATCGATCCGATGGGTTTTTCCGTCTACGCGCAGTTGCTCCCGGGGATCGAGCCCGCGCGCGTCCAGTCCGAGATCGATCGGCAGTTGGAAAGAGTCAAGGCCGAGTTGATCAGCGAGCGCGAGTTGACCAAAGCCAAAAATCAGGTTGAAGCTGCGTTCGTTTTCGCGCAGGATTCGATTTTCGGACAAGCGATGAAAATCGGTTCCTATGAAATTGCCGGCGGCTGGCGGCAAATGGATGCTTTTCTCGATGGCATTCGGAAAGTGAGCCGCGAAGATATCCAGCGAGTAGCGCGGCAATATTTAGTTCGTGATCAGCGCACGATCGGCACATTGATTCCACTCAAAGAAAAACCCCAATGAAAAACCTGCGTGGTTGCTTGCTGGCCGCCTTGGCCGCGATCTTCTCTGTGTTCCCGGCTTGGGCGGGTATAGTGCCCAAACGCATGGTGCTCGATAACGGCCTTGTGCTCCTTACCTCCGAGCAGCGCACTTTGCCGATGGTTTCGATCGAGATGCTGATCGACGCGGGGGCGCGCTATGAGCCGGGGAATCAGGCGGGTTTGGCGAACCTGACGGCAAGGCTCTTGACCTATGGAACGCAGCGGCGCAGCGCTTTGCAGATCAGCGAGGCGCTCGATTTCATCGGCGCCAGTCTATCGGCCGGCTGCGGCGAGGACGTTGCCAGCGTTAGCTTGACGATCCTTAAAAAAGACCTGGCAACGGGGCTCGATCTTTTGGCGGAAATTTTGACTCAATCGACTTTTCCCGCAGCGGAAATCGACCGGCAGAAACAAGCGGTGATTGCGTCGATCCGGGCGCGCGAGGAAGATCCCGGCGCTGTGGCGGCAACCCGATTCGCCGCCGCGCTGTTCCCGCAGAGTCCCTACGGCCGGCCCGTGGAAGGAACCGAGGCCTCGGTGAAGGCTCTCCAGCGGAAAAACCTCCAAGAGCATTTCACCCGCTATTACCGCCCCAACCGGGCGATCATCGCCGTGGTCGGCGATATCGGCGAGAAGGAAATCGCCCAAGCTTTGAGCAAGGCCTTCAGCGGCTGGAAAAAGGGCGAGCCAAGCGGTAAGACGCTTACGCCAGCGAATATCGGCGGCGCGCAACAAGTGGAGGTCAATAAAGATTTAACCCAGTCCAATATCATTCTCGGCCATAACGGCGTGGCCCGTGGCAACCCCGATTACTACGCCGTCCAGGTCATGAATTATATTCTCGGCGGCGGTGGGTTCTCGTCGCGGGCGATGGATTCTATCCGCAACGAGCGCGGCCTGGCCTATTCGGTCTACAGCGTTTTTGCCGCCGAAAAGAGCTACGGCAGCTTTCAATTTGTCATGCAGACGAAAAACGAAACCGCCTCGGAGGCGATTCGTCTCGCCAAGGAGGAAATCCGCCGGATTCGCGAAGAACCGGTGAGCGAGCAGGAATTGAACGATGCCAAAGATTATATGATCGGGAGCTTTCCGTTGCGCTTCGATACCAATCGCAAGGTGGCCGGCTTTCTCGCCCAGGTCGAATATTACCAACTCGGTTTGGACTACCCGGAGCAGTATTCCGGACTCATTCGGAAAGTAACCCGCGAAGACGTACAACGGGTCGCCAAGCAGTATTTGCAGCCGGAAAAGCTGATCACGGTGATCGTGGGCAATCTAAAGAAGGCGGACAAAAAACCTTAGCGTCCCTTTGAACTCGGGCCGGACCGGCAGTGGCGCGAGCCTCGCCGAGTTTGGCATCAGGAAAGGCTTGACAGCCGGCGACGGGCTGCGGCATATTCAAATGGGTTTTTAGGCAACATCCCCCCAAGCGCTAGAGTTCTCGGTTTGCAGCGATGAAGAAAGTGTTGATCATTGAAGATCATAGCGACATGCGCGAGCTGCTAATGTGGCAGATCGAGCTCATGGGGTTCATGCCGATCACGGCCAAGCGCGGCAAAGAAGGCGTCGAGCTGGCGCTGAGCGAAAAGCCCGAGTTGATCATCATGGACATCATGATGCCGGGGATGGATGGCTGGGAAGCGGCGCGGGAGATTCGCGCCCATGCCGACACCAAGAATATTCCGATTTTAGCCGCGACGGCGTTGTTTCGCGACTCGGACCTGAAGACTTGCATCGAATCCGGCTGCAACGGTTACATCGTCAAGCCATTCACGTTTCAGGAGCTGCAGGGGAAGGTGCGCGAACTGATCCCTTCGACGAGCACGACTTATCCGCTCTGACTTCCGCTCCACTCGCTTTTTTTATTGGTCATAAAAATTTAAACTCGGGATGAGGCACGTCGGTGTCGGCGCGTGAGAGAGCTATTTTTGTCGTTCAACGGCTTCGCCAAGAAGGCCATGAGGCCTATCTTGCGGGCGGCTGTGTGCGCGATATGCTGCTCGACAAAGCACCGCAGGATTACGACATCGCTACCAACGCCAAACCCGACGAGATCAAAAATATTTTTCCCGACACCGTACCGGTGGGCGCTGAATTCGGCGTGATGCTCGTGCTGGTCGACGGCCAGCCCTTCGAGGTCGCCAGTTTCCGCTATGACGGGCCTTACTTGGATGGTCGGCGGCCGAGTCACGTGCGCTACGGCAGCTTGCAGGAAGATGTCCTGCGCCGCGATTTCACGATCAACGGGATGCTTTACGATCCCATCGAGAACCGGGTGATCGATTTGGTCGAAGGCCGTCGCGATCTCGATCGGCGGCGTATCCGCGCCATCGGCAGACCGGCGGAGCGCTTTGCGGAAGATCGCCTGCGCATGTTGCGCGCCGTGCGCTTCGCCGCCAGTTTGCAGTTCGATATCGACGACCCAACGTTTGCGGCGATCCGGCAGATGGCGACGACGATCACGGCGATTGCCTGGGAACGAATCGGCGACGAGATCACGCGCATCCTGACCGAGGGCAACGCGCGCCGCGGCTTTGAACTCTTGGATGGAAGCGGCCTGCTCAAGGTATTGTTGCCCGAGATCGACGCGCTTAAAGGAATCTGGCAAAGCCCGGATTATCATCCCGAAGGCGATGTCTTCACGCACACGTTGTTGCTGTTAAGTCATCTCGACGCGCCGAGCGAGACCTTGGCTTACGGCTGCTTGCTGCACGACGTGGCCAAACCGGCATGTTTCCGACGCGACGGTGAGCGCGTTACTTTTTACGGTCATACGGAACAGGGCGCGGCGCTGGCTGAAGCGATTCTCAAAAGACTCAAGCGCGGTCGTGCGGTTTGGGAGCGGGTCAGTTACCTAGTGCGCAATCATTTGCGCCATGTGCAGGCGCCGGAAATGCGCCTGAGCACGCTCAAGCGCTTTTTGCGTGAAGAAGGCATAGGTGAGTTGCTCGAGCTGGCGCGAATCGATGCCCTGTCATCCAATGGCGACTTGAGCTATTACCGATTCTGTAAAGAGCGCCTAGCAGCGTTGGAGGATGAAGAGATTCGCCCGGCGCCGCTCGTGCGGGGCGATGATTTGATCGCCATGGGGTTGACGCCGGGGCCGATTTTTTCGGTCATTCTGCGTCAGGTCGAGGACCAGCAACTCGGCGGCGAGCTGCGCAGCCGGGAGGAGGCACTGGAGTGGGTGAAACGAAATTACTCGCATCGAGGTTAAGGAATGAAAAAAGTCCAGGCTTGTAAAGTCGTCGGTCACGCCGAGCCGCGTTCCGATGGTGCGGAGAAAGTTACCGGCAAAGCCACCTATACCGTCGACGTGAAGCTGCCGGGAATGGCCCACGGCAAAATTCTGCGCAGCCCCTATGCGCATGCCCGGCTACGGCGCGTAGACGCCGCCAAGGCGGCAAAGCTGCCGGGAGTTTTCGCCGTCATCACCCGCGAGGACCAGCGCCACTTCGCCATGTTTGGCGCGGCCTACAAGGATCAAACCGTCGTCGCGGTGGACAAGGTGCGTTATGCCGGCGATCCAGTGGCGGCGGTGGCGGCGGTCGACGAAGCGACCGCGGAAGAAGCGCTGTCGTTGATCGAAGTCGACTACGAAGAATTGCCTGCGGTCACCGGCTTGGACGAAGCCCTGGCGCCGGGGGCGCCGCTGGTGCACAACGTCTCGGCGAGCGGCGGCGAGTTGATGGGCCAGCGCTATGAAGCGCCCAAGGAATTCTCCGGCACCAATCTGTGCTATCGTTTCAGTTACGCCAAGGGAGACGTGGAGGAAGGCTTTAAAAAATCCGCGCATGTTTTTGAGCACACCTTCGCTTTTCCGCGGGTGCAGCACTTTTCCATGGAGCCTCATGCAACCGTCGCCCACGTGGAGAGCGACCGCATGACGCTCTGGGCGGGCACCCAGGAGCCGTTCACCCTGCGCGAGCATCTCGCGGAAATTTTCCATATGCCGCTCAACAAGATTCGCATCATCGTGCCCTATCTCGGCGGTGGTTATGGTGGCAAGCTAGCGGTGAAAACCGAGCCACTGGCGGCGGCATTGTCGTGGAAAGCCAAGCGGCCGGTGCGTCTGGCCCATACGATTGAAGAAAGTTTTCGCACGGTGACGCGCCACCCGGCCCGGGTCAAGATTAAAACCGGCGTGACCAAGGACGGCAAGCTGGTCGCGCGCCAATGTTTGATTCACATGGAAACCGGCGCCTATGCCGATGCCGGACCGCGGGTGACGCAAAAAGCCGGCTACCGTTGTTTTGGTCCTTACCGCATCCCGCATATGAAAACCGACGCTTACACGGTTTACACCAACACCGTGCCGGCGGGCGCCTATCGCGGTTTCGGCACGCTGCAAGTGACTTGGGCTTATGAATCGCAGATGGATATCATTGCCGAAGAGCTGGGCCTCGATGCCTTGGAATTCCGCCTTAAAAACCTGCTCAAGAAGGGGGAAGTCTACACTCCCGGCGATACCCCGGTGGATTGCGATCTCAGAGCGGGCCTGATGCGAGCCGCCAGGGCGATCGGCTGGAACGAAAAGAAACAAGCCCATCGCGGCCGCGGGCTCGCGGTGTGCATGAAAGACGGCGGCGGCACTTACAAAGTCTCTTCGGCGGCAGTGAAAATGAACGCCGACGGCAGCGTGGTTTTGCTCACGGGGACGGTCGAAGTCGGGCAGGGGGCGCGCACCGCGCTGAGCCAGGTGGTGGCCGAGGAGTTGGGATTGCCGTTCGATGCCGTCACCGTGGCGCAGCTCGATACCGACGTGACGCCCTATGACGTCAACACCAACGCGAGCAGCTCGACGGTGGTGATGGGTCTTTCGGTACAGCGGGCGGCGCAGGATTTGAAGCGCCAGCTGCTCCGCCACGCGGGGAAATTTCTCAAGGCCAGACCGACACAGCTTAGGATCAGCGCCGGCAAGGTGTATGGTTTGCGAGGGCAAAGTCTGTCGTTCGAGCAGCTGATGCAGAAAGTGTTTCTCTCCAAGGCCGGCGAAATGATCGGCCGCGGCGCCTATCAAGACATTAAAAGCCCCAAGGCGGCGCTCGGTTCACCGACCACCTTCTGGGAAATCAGCTGGGGCGGGGCGGAAGTGGAAGTGAACTGCGATACCGGCGAGATCAAACTGCTAAAATATATCTCCCTTGCCGATGTTGGCAAGGCGATCCATCCGGTGCTATGCGAGGGCCAAGACGAAGGCGGAGTGATGAACGCCATCGGTCACAGCCTGCTGGAGGAAATGGTTTACAAAGACGGCCAATTGCTGAACCCCAACCTGGTAGACTACCGGGTCCCGACCTTCGAGCACATGCCCAAGAAATTCGAATCTATATTAGTGGAGAGCCAGAATGGCCCCGGACCCTTCGGTTCCAAAGGTACGGGCGAGGGGGGCTTGTTGCCCGTCGCCTCGGCAATCGGTAACGCACTTTTCCGAGCGACGGGCCTGCGCCTCTATGACCTGCCGCTCACGCCAGAGAAGGTATGGCGCGGCTTGCAGGTGCTCCAACGATAAGCGCTCACCTTTCACGGTTAGCGCATCTCTTTGACGCTGGAGTGGCTTACCTATTTACTGCCCTCCTTTAATCAGCGTGATCAAGTAGCCTTCCGGAAACGGCACGTCGAGCATCTTCTCGAACAGGCTCCAGTAAAACAGCCAGGAGAAAAAGGTTACCGAGATGCTGATGAACCAGCTCTCGTTGGCGAACCACAAATAGAGGAAAATCGTCAGCGGCACGGCGTACGAGAAGCCGAGCAGCCAAATCACCAGGAAAAAACCAAAAATCCACAAGATGATCGAGATGGTTCGCTTACGCACCAGCTCCGGAGCGATTTCGACTTCGACCTCTACCGACTGTGCCAATCCGCCTTCGGCCTTTTTCTTCTTGCCATAGAGATCTCTAACGAACTGTCCGATAGCGAAAACCAAGGTCGGTGTGCCGACAACCCACGGGAAAAGACCGGCACGATAGCCGAAATCGCGACTGTCCCAAAGCGCGATCGCAAGCACCACGACGATCGCTCCGGTGAACAGCACTGCTGCGCTGAAACGGATGCCTTGGGGGCCCGGCTCTTTCGTCGATGTCTCCAAGGTGCTCTCAGACTGGGCTTTCTCGCGTGCTTCCCGGCGGCTCTTGAGCAGCGGATAAAATACTCCAAACAGCGTCAAAGCAAAAATTCCCAGAACGCCGGGCCTGGCGGTCCAGGCCCAGCCGTAATTGTCGGTAGATAAGAACAGCCGATTCTCTGCCAGGGGGCCGAGGACAAGCCCCAACAATACCGGCGGTCGCGGCCACTCCAGTTTTTCCATGATCCAGCCCAGCGCGCCGAAGAACAGGACGACGAGCATGTCTTCGAAGGCATTTTTCTCCGCGAAAGCGCCGAGATAGATCAAGATCAGTATGATGGGGATGATGATGCTGCCGCGAACCTGAGTGACTTTAGCCAGCGGTTTGAGAAACAGAAAACAGATCGCGACGGTGATGATGTTGGAAATAATGATGACCCAGACAAACGAATAGGTCAGATCGAGCTTGCCTTTGGGCGGCGGGATCAACATATCCGGACCCGGAACGATGCCTTGAATGATAAAGGCGCCGAGCAGGATCGCCATGATCACGCTGGCGGGGACGCCGAACGCAATGGTGGTAATCAAGCTGCCGCCGAGCGTGGAGTTGTTTGCCGCTCCGGGACCCAATACTCCGCGGACGTCGCCTTTACCGAACCGTTCTTTATTGGGCGAGCTTTGCACGGCGTGAGCGTAGGCGAGCCACTGGGTTGTCGCCGCGCCCATGCCGGGAATGATTGCGGTTAAGGTGCCCAGAGCGCTACAACGAATGACCAGCCACCAATGGCGGAAGGTGTCCTTGACTCCCTCCATGACGCCACCGAACTCGCCGACATCTTTGTTTGAAATGCTTGTGCCGAGCACAGCAAGCTCGATGGTTTCCGGGATGGCGTAAAAACCGATGGTGATCGGCACCAGGCCGATGCCGTCCCACAGGAAAAGCTGGCCGAAGGTGTAACGCTGAATGCCGGAGATCGGATCCAAGCCGATGGTGGCGAGCATGAGACCGATGCCGCCGGCAACCATGCCTTTGAGAACATCTTCGCCGCTGAGCGCGGCAACGAAGGAAATCCCGAGTATCGACAACATGAAAAATTCCGGCGAGCCGAATGACAGAACCAGCGGGCGAATGATCGGTACCGCCGCGCCCAGCGCGACTCCGGCAAACACCGCGCCGACCAGGGAACTCATGAGCACCGCGCCCAGGGCGCGGCCGGTCTCGCCGTTGCGCGCCATCGCATGGCCGTCGACGATGGTCGAAGCGGTGGTGGGCTCGCCGGGAACGCCGAAGAGCACGGAGGTGATATCGCCGGTGGTCGCCGTGACCGCGGTCATGCCGAGCAGGAACGCAAACGCTTCGACGGCGCTCATTTTAAACACGAATGGCAGCATGAGGGCCATGGCGGTAGGGCCGCCGAGGCCGGGCAAAATTCCGACCACGAAGCCAATCGCAATGCCGACCATCATCAAATTGAAGGTCGACAAATTGAAGCACTGAAGAAAACCGGAAACGAGCGCATGTAACATGTCCATCGATCTATCAATCCTCCACACCAGGCCCGGGATGTTCGTCGCTAAATATCAGTGGTGCATTTAGTTGTAAAGAACGTCTTTGAGCTTGGCCACCAAAACAGGATCGAGTTTGAAGAGCGCGGAGATCGTCTT
Organism: Chloroflexota bacterium; assembly: GCA_050257635.1. GTDB lineage: Bacteria > Desulfobacterota > Binatia > UBA9968 > UBA9968 > DP-20. The sequence continues at coordinate 45,826 of JBLMXG010000226.1, read as the reverse complement.
CTCGATATCGCTTGCCGGGATCGGATCGACGTTGAGCTTGGATTTTTTTGCATCGGCAAGAAATTCCGGGTCTCTAAGCGTCGCGTCGAAGGCCTTGCGCAAGAGTTGGACCCGATCCTTGGGTGTCCCCGGCGGTAGGGTATAGGTGCGCACGATATCGCTGTCGCCGTGAATGCCGACCTCGATCATTTTGCGGCCCTCTTCGGTCTTGGCGTATTTGATCGCCTGCGGCACCTTGGGCAAATCGGGGTGGTTCTTGCGGTTGGCTTGAAGCACGACGACGGCATCGCCGGAATCCAAGGCCTTACGCCAAGTGACACTCACCGAATCCCAGCCCCAACAGCCGCCGGCGACCTCTCCGCTTTCGGCCGCCAGCCGAATATCGGCGGTGCCTTTGTAGCCGGTGACGAGCTGGATGGGCAGCCCGAGAGCTGCTTTTAGGATTCTCGTGGCGTTGTCGGGCGTCGAGGTGCCGGGGGCGATACCGCCCATCTTTATCGGAGTCTTCGACGCCAGCCATTTATCTATGCTGGTGATGCCGCTCGCTTTGGTCATGGCGCAAACCACATGGTCGCTGATCGGCGCGCCGATGAATTCGAATTTGCGCGCATCGAATTCAATACCGGGCTGGCCGAGCACCTGGCCGAGAAACAGACCGCCGATGAAATGGCCGATGGTCAAGCCATCGGGCCGGGCAACCTTAAATAAATAGTTGGCGGCGATCAAGCTGCCGGCGCCGGTCATGTTATCGACCACGATGGCGGGGGCGCCGGGAATATGCTTGCCCATGTGCCGCGCGAGGGCGCGGGCGTAGGTATCAAAGCCACCCCCGGCTGAGAAGCCGACGACGATTTTTACCGTCTTGCCTTTGTAAAATTCTTGTACGCTGGCAGCTTCGCCGACGCGGGCGAGGCCGACAACCGCAAGTAGGGCACAAAAAAGATTCTTCATCATCTTACCCCTCTTACTTTAGTGTTGCTTGCGTTGAATCATCGTTTGGATCTGTGATAGCGCGAGGTTGGCTAAAGCTAGCCGACCGAAGATTTAAAAACAATTTATCCTACGATCTAAACGTTTATTTTTCTTCGTGCAACCGGCTAAGCGAGAATAATCGATCGGCATTGTGTTCGGCAGGAGAGGCCATTAAAATACAACCCGTCTCACCCCTTGCGCTGCGCGCAGTGGAAAAGCTGCGAAATTCAGGAGAACGGTTATGGCGGATCAATTCAAAAACTATGTCGATGGCAAATGGCTGGCGGCAAAATCGGGCAGGGTTTTTGAAAACCGTAACCCCGCCGACCGCAACGACTTGATTGGCTTGTTCCCCGCTTCCGGAGCCGATGACGCGGATGCGGCGGTGCAAGCGGCGAAACGAGCGTTCGGTGCCTGGCGCCTCGTGCCGGCGCCGAAGCGGGGCGAGCTCCTCTATCGCGTCGGCGAGCTTATGCACAAGCATAAAGAAGAGATCGCTCGCGGCATGACCCGGGAGATGGGCAAAATAATCAAGGAGACCCGCGGCGACGTTCAAGAGGGGATCGACACCGCCTTTTACGCGGCAGGGGAGGGACGGCGGCTTTTCGGCCAGACCACGCCGGCCGAGCTGCCGAACAAATTCGCCATGTCGGTGCGCACGCCGATCGGCGTGTGCGCACTGATCACGCCGTGGAATTTTCCCATGGCGATTCCCACCTGGAAAATGTTTCCGGCGCTGCTGTGCGGCAACACGGTGGTGCTCAAACCGGCCGAAGATACGCCGATGACCGCCGTACGGCTGGTTGAAATTCTCATCGAGGCCGGGATTCCATCTGGGGTCGTCAACCTGGTGCACGGGCGCGGCGAAGAAGTCGGCGCTGCGGTGGTGCGCCACGCCGACGTGCAGCTCGTATCGTTCACCGGTTCCGCTGCTGTGGGCCGCGAGATTGCGTCGGTCTGCGGGCAAAATCTAAAACGCGTTTCATTGGAGCTGGGCGGCAAGAACGCCCAGATCGTTCTGGAGGACGGGGACCTTGATCTCGCGCTCGAAGGCGCGCTGTGGGGCGCCTTTGGCACCACCGGTCAGCGCTGCACTGCGACGAGCCGTTTGATTGTGCACCGGCAAGTCGCCAAAACGTTGACCGACCGGCTGGTAGCGCGAGTCGAGCAGATCAAGATCGGCGATGGTGTGGATGAAAACATCGATATGGGACCGCTGATCAACGCCGCGGCGCGCGAGAAAGTGCTGCGCTACATCAATATCGGCAAACAGGAAGGCGCTCGGCTGCTAACCGGCGGCGCGACCCACGAATCCGGCATCTGCGCCAACGGATATTTCTTTCAACCGACGATCTTCGACCGCGTCCGGCCGAACATGCGGATCGCGCAGGAAGAAATCTTCGGTCCGGTACTGTCGGTCATCGAAGTCAACAGCTTCGAAGAAGCCGTCGAAGTCTTGAACGGCACGGTTTATGGCCTGTCGAGCTCGATTTACACTCAAGACGTGGGCCGCGCCTTTCGCGCCATGCGCGACATTGAAGCGGGCATTACTTACGTGAACGGTCCGACCATCGGCGCGGAAGTTCATCTTCCGTTCGGCGGCGTCAAGAATACTGGCAATGGCCACCGCGAAGCCGGCACCACGGTTTACGATATCTTTAGCGAATGGAAATCAATTTACGTGGATTACTCTGGCAAGCTGCAAAAAGCGCAGATTGACAACGCTGATTAAGTTTCAAGCTTCCCGTTGCTAGTTTCGATTCAAGGGACTAGGAACGAGAAACCAGAAACTAGAAACCGGATGGAATATGAAAGCACCGCTGATCAAAACCCCACTGCCTGGGCCAAAGGCAAAAGCGATCGTCGAGCGCGATCAACAATACACCGCGCCGGCCTACGGCAGGGTCTATCCGCTGGTCGTCGAGCGCGCGCAAGGCATGGTGGTCGAGGACGTCGACGGCAACCGGTTTCTCGATTTTATGGCCGGTATCGCCGTCGCCAGCACCGGTCATTCGCATCCGCGCGTGGTCAAAGCGATCGAAGAACAGGCAAAAAAGTTTCTGCATATTTGCGGCAGCGATTACTATTACGAGCCGATGGTCGAGCTGGCCGAGAAGCTCAACCGGCTGGCTCCGGGCGCCGCACCAAAAAAAATTTTTTTCACCAACTCGGGGACCGAAGCCGTGGAGGCCGCGTTCAAGCTTGCGCGACATCATAGCAAGCGCCAGCACGTCATCGCCTTTCACGGCTCGTTTCATGGCCGAACGCTCGGCGCCCTTTCGCTGACCGCGAGCCGCTCGTCGCACCGGGCGCACTTCGGGCCGTTGATCCCCGGCGTGCATCATATTCCCTACGGTTTCTGCCATCGCTGTCCTTACCATTTGAAATATGGCTCCTGCGGTATCGAATGCGTGCAGGTGCTGGAGAAGGTTGTCTTTCGCTACGAGGTCCGCCCCGAGGAAGTGGCGGCGGTTTTCGTCGAGCCGGTCCAAGGCGAGGGCGGCTATGTGGTGCCGCCGGCGGAATATTTGCCCATGCTCCAGGATCTCTGCCGCAAGCATCGAATTCTCTTGGTGGTGGACGAAATTCAATCTGGCTTCGGCCGCACCGGCAAGATGTTTGCGAGCGAACATTGGGGCATCGAGCCCGATATTCTTTGCGCCGCAAAAGGGATCGCCAGCGGCATGCCGCTCGGCGCGATGATCGCGCGCGCGGACATCAGCACCTGGTCGCGCGGCGCCCATGGCAGTACCTTCGGAGGCAATCCGGTTGCCTGCGCCGCTGCCCTAGCGACGATCGAGCTACTCGAAGCGGGTCTGGTCGAAAACGCGGCCCGAGTCGGCGCGATCCTCAAAGAGCGTTTGAGCGCGCTCAAAGCGCGCCACTCGGTGATCGGCGACGTGCGCGGTTTGGGACTGATGATCGGTGTGGAATTTGATAAAGGCGACGGCAGCGGCGCACACGATGGGGCGCTACGCGATCGGGTCATGCAGAGATGTTTTGAGAAAGGCTTGCTGCTCCTCAGCTGCGGCGAGAGCACGCTGCGTTTTTGTCCGCCTCTGATCGTCAAGGAAGAAGAAGCGAATACCGCCGTGAGTATTTTCGACGCGGCGATTAGCGCCGCAAAATAATGCGCTCGGGCTGAGCGCGCCGTTGCAATCGGCAAATCGGCTACTGGAGCTTGGTTCTCAGCTCTTCGACAAGCTGGGCAAGCTCGCCGTCGTCGGGCTTGATTTTCAGCGCTCCGCCGAATTCATCCAGGGCTTTCTGAATCATGCCCTTGGTCAAGTAGATCCGGCCGAGATTGATATAGGGGAAATGGCGTGGCTCATAGCGCTTTGCTGTCTTGGCACGTTCGAGCCATGGGATCGCGTCATCCGACCGCTGCTGCTGCATGAGGTAAACGCCGATATCGTTGTACGGGTTGCCGAATTCGGGATCGAGCTCGATGGCGATCTCGCATTGAGCGATCGCTTCGTTAAGCCGGCCCAAAAAACTATAGGCCCATCCCAAGTAAGTGTGCGCATCGGCCGTGGGATGAAGAGCGATGGATTCCTTGTACAAGCGGATCGCGTCGTCGAATTCCCGCGCCATCTGGTGTTTCATCGCCTGTTCGATCAGCTCCAGGGCACGTTCTTCCTCTTTGGTTTTCACCGTGGCCCCTATTCAAATGATCGTCCCGTCGTCATCCTGCCGTATGCTTTAGACGCCCCAAGCACCGCTCAGTTGGATATGGGCGCCGTTGACGTAGTGCGCCTCGTCCGATAACAAAAATCGCACGGCCGCCACGGCGTCGTCGACCGTGCCGACGTGACCTGCCGGGATAAACTTGACCATGCGTTCGAGTTCTTCCTTGGGGGCGCTGCCAGAATCGATGAAGCCAGGCGATACGCAATTCATGGTGATGCCGTCGGCGGCGATCAGCTTGGCGAAGGAACGGGACAGCGCGAGCAGGCCGACCTTGGCGATGTAATGGGCGGTGAGCTGCGGTTGCGCCACGAGCTGTTCGGCGTTGGCCATGCTGAAGCAGACAATGCGCCCCCAGCGACGCTCTCGCATGAGCGGAATGACCGCTTGGCTCAAATAAAAAACTGAGTGAAGGTTGTTGTCGAACATCGAGTGCCAGGCTTCGTTGGTCTCTTGCAGCAAATTGACGCGGTGATAGGGACCGGCGCCGTTGATCAGCGCATCGATGCGACCCCAAGAATCGTGCACTCGACGCACCCATTCCGTTGCCGCTCGAGGGTCGGAAACGTCGGTCTGAAACGCTAAGCCCCTCGCGCCTGCTTGCCGCACGGCGTCCATAACCTCGGCTGCTTCCCTGGCGCTGGTGCGGTAGCATATCGCCACCGCCCAGCCGCGCGCGGCGAGATCCAAAGTGACGGCACGGGCGATGCCGCGCGCGCCGCCGGTGATCAAGGCTACTTTTTGATCGATCATGAGTATTGCCAACCCAATTTTACAAGTTTTTGCCCGGCATTTGAATGTACTTTTCAGTTTTCGGTGCCGAGCGCTAGCTCCCCCTCCTTCGCTGTATTCCCCTCGATCCAAGGCCTAAACTTTTCGTACAGCTCCTCGAGCTTGGCTTGATAGTGCTCGACGTTCTCGTCCGGATTTTGCCGATCCCAATCACTCGCGGGCTTGCAATTCTCGCTAATTTTGACCTTGGCTTTGCTGCCGGTCACATAGTAGGAAATCTGGTCGCCGGGCTGATAGGGCCGCTCGGATTTCAACGCGAGCTCGTAGGTCGCCGCCGCATTGCGTTTCTTCGCTTTTACTTTTGCCAAATAGCTGTCCAGGGAGTCCTGCAAGGTTTCGGTTTTCATCAGCCAGGAAATATCCTTGCGATGTTTTTGGATGTCCTCGATATAGCGCTCGAACAGCGCCGGGATCTCCTCTTTCCGGTCTTTTAACAAAAGCATCAGCATCTCTTCTAGCCACTCCCGTTGAAAAAGCTCGAGTCCCCGCGAGCGCAGTCCGGAGCCTTTGATGCGCAGCCTGCCTTGCTCATCGAGCAAAGCATAGTTCTTCACCTTGTAGCTAAACATCGCCGGGTAACGCCCATCGAGCTCGAGCTCGATGCCTTTGGGCAAAATTTCGCCGAGCTGGGCGATCAAGCGCTGCTCATCGGCTTCGGTTTTGACCTCAGCCGGCGTTACGAAATAGATGCCATCGGTGTCGACTTCGATGATTTGCGCGTCTTTTTGCCTGAGCCAGGCGACCGCGGCCTGAATCAGCTCGCGCCCCTTGGCAGTGACCTGATTGGCCGCATCGAAGTCGTTGAAGTGGCCCATCTGAAAACCCAGATAGCCATAGAATGAGTTGATCAGAATTTTGAACGTCGACTGCAGGGCGTTGAAATAGACCTTGTCTTCGTCGTCGATCGCCTCGCGAGCCAGCGCCTTGGCTTTGACCCGAAACGCGCGCAGATCCCGGAGCAGGCCGGCAAAGGCGCCAAGCTCGTCTTTTTTGGGGAGATAATTGTAGACCAGCATGATCGATGGATAGAGCGATGTGACGTCGCAGTGGAGCACATGCTGGGCCGGCCCCTGTCGCTCCATATGGGTAAAACCGCCGATGACCTCGCGCCCTTCGTCGGCGTAGGGCACAGCGTGACGTTGGTGCAGATACTCGCGCAGGAACAGCGCGTCTATTTTCGTCGCGTTGCCGCGCAGCGGAACGTTTTGATAGCTGAACGGAAAAATCTGCGCTTCCACGAAGTAGCTCGGCGACAGAATTTCCGAGATCGCGCGAGTCTCGCGCACGTCGTCGAGGGCGTAGCGAAACAGCGTGTCGGGGTCGTGGTCGAAATACCAGCTCGCCTTGTCGCCGGGAATATAGGTGCGGCTGTCGGCCGCCATGCCGAAGTGGCGGGCGATGTCTTTGAGGCCGAAATTCTCTAGCTCGCGAGTCGCCGCGTCGTAATGCTGCGCGAGAATCCAGGTGTCGATGATATGGCGGCCAAAGATTTCATATTTGCGGTAAGCAATGGTGCGCTCGGCGATCTGCATTCGCGAGGCGTGGCCGCTCAGGGCCGAACCGTCCCGCCCCAAGGGCAAATTCACCTTGTGCCGCTTGGCGCGGGCTTCGATATATTCGAGGTCGAATCGGAAAAAGTTGTGTCCTTCGATCACGTCGGGGTCGCGCCGCTGGATCTCCTTGACCATCTCGCGGAGCATCTCGGCTTCGTCGAGCTCTTTGCCTGAGATCAATCGCTCCCAGCCGGTGGAGTCGGACATGGCAATGGCGGTGATCCGATCGCTTTCGCGCGCCGCGTTCGGAAAGCCAAAACCTTCAGCGCAATAAGTCTCGATATCGAGCTGCAGGCGCTTGAGCTGACTGAAGCTCATGCCGAGAAAGTGAGTCTTGCCCGAAAGCAGCAAGAACTGCTGCATCGGGTCGCTAAAATACCAATAAGGGGCGTCGCTCGCCGACGGCATTTTCCCGGTCTTCTTCTGCAAAAAAGTTTTGGCGTCGTCGAGTCGCTGCAGATCGGGAAACAGCGCCAGATGATTGAATGCGCCGCTGCCTGTCAGCCGCTCGATCTGCGCTTCGCCTCGCCACCCCTTCAAGGCGTCATCGCCGGCCAAGAGCATCAGCGGTTGGAACGGCGCGGTTTCAGAGCCCGTGGTGCCGCCCTGTCGGGAATAGATCCGCACTCGATCGTTGCCCTCGACTTCAAAGGCGATCAATGCCCGTGCGCCGTCGTGGCCGAACAGCACCTCGTTTTTTTGAAAAACCGGCGGTAGTAGCGGTCGTGTTTCTTTCACCTTGTCCGGAGAACTATAGCAAACCGTCGGTGCAACTCCTAGTCGATGGATTGACCGGCTCGTTCGCGGCAATTTTTTTCTGGAGCGATGCGATGCGGATATGGTACATTAGAAGGATGGAAGCCCTGAGCATTGACCACCGTCCCGCGTTGCGCACTCCTCTGTTGGTGCTCTCCTTTGCCGGGTGGAGCGATGCCGGCGCGGCGGCGACCACTGCGGTGCGCTATCTGGTCGACCAGCTGATCGCCAAGAAATTTGCCGGCATCGATCCCGAAGAATTTTATGATTTTTACCGCCAGCGACCGGTGGTGCGACTGAACGAGCAGAAGATGCGCGAGATTCATTGGCCGTCCTACGATTTCTACCATGGCGCCGGCATCGGCATCGACAAGGATTTCGTTCTCGGCATCGGTGCCGAGCCGCACCTGCGCTGGCGCACGTTTACCGAGACCATGCTGCGCTTTGCACAGGAATGCGAGGTGGAAATGGTGGTGACTTTGGGCGCTTATCTCGATGAAGTGCTCTACACGCGTCCGGTGCCGCTCAGCGGCTTTTCGACCGATCCCAAGCTGATGGAGGAGCTGGATCTGGTGCCGTCCCGCTATCAAGGTCCGACGGGTATCATCGGCGTACTCGCCGACGCCTGCCGTGCTGCCAACATGCCTCACCTGAGCTTATGGGCGTCGCTGCCCCATTACCTTGCAGTGTCGCCCAACCCGCGCGGCACCCTGGCGTTATTGCTCCGGCTCAATCAGTGGCTCGGCTTGCGTGTAGACACCAGTCCGCTCGAGCGCGCCGCCGCCGACTTTCAGGCCAAGATCAATGATGCCGTCAACACCGATCCCAAACTCTCCGCGTTTGTGCGCGAGTTGAAGAAACGCGAATTCGAACAGTGAAGCTCTCCGTCCTGGTTCCCGTCTACAACGAAGAGCGCACGTTGGAAGAGCTTGTCCGCCGCGTCTGCACGGTGCCGATGGCCAAAGAGATTATCCTCGTCGACGATGGCTCGAAGGACCGCAGCCGAGAAATACTCGCTCGGCTGCAACAGGAGAACGATCACGCGCAGGATGGGCTCAATAAGCTCAGGGTTTTTTTTCAGTCGCAAAATGAAGGCAAAGGAGCGGCATTGAAAGCCGCCATCGGCCACGTGACCGGCGATGTCGTGATCATTCAAGACGCCGATCTGGAGTACGATCCTAAGGATTACCCCAGCTTGCTTCAGCCCATCCAAGCCGGTCTGGCCGATGTCGTATACGGCACCCGATTCGCCGGCGGCGGCCCGCATCGCGTGCTGTTTTTCTGGCATTCTATGGGCAATCGCCTGCTCACGCTGCTGTCCAATATGCTGACCAATCTCAATCTCTCCGACATGGAAGTGGGCTACAAGGTTTTTCGCGCCGAGCTGTTGAAAGGGATCGAGCTCAAATCGAAGCGCTTCGGTTTCGAACCCGAGATCACCATGAAACTGGCGAAACAACGGTGCCGCTTCTACGAAGTGCCGATTTCGTACCACGGCCGCACCTACGAGGAGGGCAAAAAGATAACCTGGAAGGACGGTCTGGCCGCGTTGTATTACATGATCCGCTTTCGCTTCACCGATTAACCGCGCCCAGCGGTGGCTGGTGGCACTGCGTGCATGCTCCCACGATCAAGGGCGCGCGCCGTCAGCCCAGAGCTCGTCCATGTAATCCCGCAATGCCTCTTTGAGCAAAAACTTCGGCCCATAGCCCAATTCGGCCTTCGACACGCTGATGTCCATCGGAATGCTGCGGCTCCTATCGGCGCTGCTGGCATCGCTGACTTTAACCTCGAGTTTGGGCGCGACTTCGCGTACCGCTTGAGCGAGATCCTCGGCGCGGTGGACCACACCCGTGCCGGCGTTGTAGATGCGCTGTTTGGGACTCTGCGCCTGACAGGCGAGGAGCAGCGCCATGCCGACGTCTTTGCCGTAGACATATTCGTTGGGGCCGTAAATTTTGGCGTCGATGGTGAGCGGGTCGCCTTTGATCATGCCCAGCGCCAGGTCGCGCATGACCATGCCGACGGTGGAGCCGCCGACGTAAAAGCCGCGACCGAACACGCCGCCGGGCCGAATGATCACGGTGTCGAGGTTATACATGTTCGCATAGGCATGAACCAGATGCTCGGAGCAAACTTTGGTCGTCGCGTAAAGGTTATGGCCACCGATCGGATGGGTTTCGCGGATGACGGAGTCGGTGATTTTGCTCCGTTCGTAAACCCCGAAGGTGCTGACATAAACCACCCGGCGCAGCCTGCGCAGCCGCGCGGCTTCCAGGACGTTGATGGTGCCGAGAATGTTGTTGGTGGCGCCGGTGTAGGAATTTTCCTGGACCCGGCCGCCGATCAACCCTGCGGTGTGTACGATCGTGTCAACGTTGAACTTTTCCAGGGCGCTCAAGAGCGCAGGCAAGTCGCGCATGTCGGCCGCAATCACGTCGGTTTTGTCCTTGCCGACGATTTTCTGAATGTACTCGCGGTTGGGCGAAAGATCGAAAAGCACGACCCTATGGCCGGCATCGACGGCGTGGCGCGCGGCATTGGAGCCGATCAATCCAGCCCCGGTGATGAGAATGTTCATTGAGATTCCTCCTGCGGTGATGTGGAAGACCACATTAAGTTGGCGCCGCAAGACTGTCAATCAGGACGAAACGGCTTGCTTAAACGGCCGGGTCGAGATTATTGTAGGGGCGATTTCGTACCATCGGTTCACGAGAAAGGGGACAACTCATGGATCTCTTCAACAACATTCGGAGGCGCAGTCTTTGCGTCATACTGCGAGCGGCTCTGACCGCCACGGTTGCTACACTGGTTGCCGGTGCCCCTTCGTTGGCGCAATCGGTCAGGATCGGCCGGACGACGGGAGGGAGCGGTTTCCACATTCCTTCCTATGTCGCCATCGACAAAGGATTCCTGAAGGCGGAGGGTTTGGACGCTCATTTTATCGCCGCGACTGCGGGGGTGCTGGTCAGAGCGACCATCGCGAAGGAAATCGAGTTTTCGCCGATTCCCGGGGGTGGTTCCGAAGCCATGCTCAAAGGAGCGCCGCTGGTTTTTTTCGCTGGGGAGTCTCTGATCTCGCAGTGGACGCTGACCACGACGCCGGACATCAAGCGCGTTGAAGATTTGAGAGGTAAAACCCTGGGATTGGGCCGACCGGGGTCGGCTGACTACAGCGAAATGGTCATCACGCTCGGCCAGCATTTTCATATGCAGCCGGGCAAGGATTACAAGATTATCAGTTTCACCGGCGAGCCGGACCGGATCGCGGCTCTGATTCAGGGCTCGATCCAGGGCGGTGTCTTGTCTTTTCCCCATGCCGCGCGGGCGGAAAAGGAAGGGATGAAGATTTTGCTGCGCACCGGCGACTACATCCCGCGGCTGGGCGGAACGTTCCTGACGCACAAGGACTTTCTCAGAGAAAAACGCGATGTCGTAAAGCGATTCACGCGGGGTCTCATAAAAGCCGAGGATTATATCAAGTCGAACAAAAAGGGCACGATGGAGGTCATCGCGAAGTATTTTGAAATCAAAGACGCCAAAGTCGTCGAGAACATTTACAATCAAGTCTACGACAAATACAGCCCGGAGATGCCTCCGGATCTGATCAAGGACCTTTTTGAATCCCGGACCACGCCGGAACTCGGCTGGCCGCAGGGAAAACCGTTGCCGGACTTGAATCAGTTTGTCGATCGCAGCATCGTCAACGAAGTACTAAAGGAGATGGGACGCAAGCCGGGAGGGAAGTAAATGCAGACCTCGATCGGGCAAGAGAGCCCGCACCCAATATTTCGTTCATCGGCTGCTGGGGGTTGCTGTGTCGAGGAAAACGCTCAGAACGTCTTCGCCGTCTCCGGGCGCCAACGGGCGAGGCGGGATTCCAAATGTTTCACGGCGAGGGTGAGGATGACCGACAGCGCCATGAAGATGCCGACGCCGACAAAAACCACATCGACTTTGTAATTCGTTGCCGCTGAAGCGATCATGTAACCCAACCCTTCGCTCGAACCGAAAAACTCACCGACGACCACGCCGAGGATCGCTCGACCGATGGCGAGCCTTAGCCCTGCGATCAAATATGGAACCGAGTTCGGCAGCACAACGATCTTCATCAGTTGCCACTCGTTGGCGCCGAAAGAGCGCACCACGTTGACCAGAACGCGGTTGACATTCTTGACGCCGATATAGGTGTTGATCAGCAGCGGAAAAACCGCGCCGGCGAAGACGATCAAGATTTTCGACCAAATGCCGATGCCGAACCAGAGAATCAAGAGCGGCAAAAAAACTATCCGTGGGGTCGCGTTGGCTGCCGTCACGTAAGGATCGAGTAAATTCTCGAGCACGGCCGACCTTCCCATGAGGAGACCCAAAGGCAGACCGACGACGATCGATAGAGCCAGGCCGGCGAGAAAAGCCGTAGCGCTGACGTAAAAATGTTTTTCGATCTGGCCATTGAGAAGCAGTTCGTAGAAGGCAGCGGCGATTTTTGAAGGTGTGGTGAAAAAAAGCGCCATTCCTTTGGGCAAGGTGTACCAAAGCGGGACGCTTTGCCAGACGACGAGCAAGAGTAAAATAAAACCGCTACCCAGGATGAACGATTCATGCTCGGCAATCATTTGTTTAACTTTCATCAGCGCACCTCGTCGCCGGCGCGCCAGGGCGCGACCATAAGCTCCAATTTGCGCATGATCTCGGTTAAAGTCACGGCGATCAGCGACAGAATGATAATGCCGACGAACATGTCGGGCAGGCGATAGGTGTCGCCGGCCTGGGAAATGGCAAAACCGATGCCCTCCGAAGCAGCGTAGAATTCGCCGACAATGATTCCTACCAGGCCTCGGCCGATCGCCAGTCGCGCGCCAGCGATGATGTAAGGCAGGGTGCTCGGCAGTATGACCTTCAAATAGAGATCTTTTTCCCCGCCGCCGAAGGATCGAATCACGTTGATCAATAACAAGTCGGTCGATTTCACTCCGGCAAAGGTGTTGAAGACGAACGGGAACACCGACAGCAAAAACACTAGAGCCGCTTTCCCGGTCACACCGACGCCAAAGATAATGATGAACAACGGCGCTAGAGCGATCAGCGGGCTGGCATAGAGCGCGGTCAGAAAAGGATCGAGGGAATATTCGATCCGGCGCCGCCAGCCCATGACGAGACCCACGGGGATACCGACGACAACTGCAAAACCGAAGCCCCAGATAAATGCTTGGCTGCTCACGGCTAGATCATGCCATAGCTTGGCGCCTTGAATTTGTTCCATGAAGGCGACTGCGATGAGCGAAGGTTTGGTAAAAAAGAAAGGGTCCACGGGAAAAACGTAAGTGAGCAGCAACTCCCAAGCACAGGTCAACGTGAACGCGGAGGATAGCCCAAGCCAGAGCCGGCGATGTTCGGCAAAATAAGCTTTCATGGCCTTGGTTGGGAGGTCAGCTCTTCTTTGAGCACTTCCCAGATACGCAGCTTGATATCATTGAATTCGGGCGTCAGCCGCATCTCATAATCTCTCGGCCGCGGCAGCTCGATTTGAATAACGTCTTTGGTGCGGCCGGGTCTTGCGGTCATGACAATGACTCGGTCGGAAAGATACGCCGCCTCTTCGATGCTGTGGGTGACAAAGAGAACCGTTTTTTTGGTGCGCTCCCATATTTGCAGCAACTCGGTCTGCATCAGGTCGCGGGTCTGCGCATCAAGGGCGGCGAAAGGTTCGTCCATCAGGAGCACCTCCGGTTCGGTTGCCAGCGCACGGGCGAGGCCGACGCGCTGCTTCATACCGCCGGAGAGCTCATGGGGATAGTGACGCTCGAAGCCTGTCAGGCCGACGAGTTTGATCAGCTCCGCGGCGCGCTCGGCTCGTTGCCCGGCGCCGATCCCCTTGAGCTCCAAACCGAGCTCGACATTGGCCGCCACCGTTCGCCACGGCAGCAAGCCGAACTCCTGGAAGACCATGGCTCGTTCCTGGCTCGGGCCGGTGACCGGCGCGCCGTTGAACTCCAGCGTGCCGCTATCGTGTTTGATCAAACCGAGGAGGATGTTAAGGAAGGTGCTCTTGCCGCAGCCCGAGGGGCCGACAATGCTGACGAACTCGCCTCTGGCGACGGCGAGGTTCAAGTCGGTGAGCGCCGTGACCGGCTCGCGGTTCTTGGGCCGAAACGAGAGAGCTAAGTTTTGCGCCCGTATGAACGGTGTCATGACCCGCCGCGCTATTTGATGCCCAATTCCTGATTCACTTCTCTTTGCAGACTGAAATCGAAGATTTTCGCCGCGGGTGCCGGCTCGCGCAGCTTGAGCGCGTCGGCGTCGGCGCGCAAAAAATCCTCAACCTCTTTGTCGGTCGGTAAACCGTTGGCGGTAAACGCCGGACGCGCGAGCCGATAGGATTCCAGCGCGACCGGAATATCCACGTTCAAATATTTTGCCAGAACCTCAGCGGTGCCGCGCTCGTTTGCCCGGAAGTAACGGTGGGCGCGGGAACGGGCGCGCAAGATGCGCTTGACCAGATCCCTGCGCTCGCGCAAGGTTTTTTCCGTGAATGCCAAGCCGTTCTGCAAGTTCGGCAGGTCTTCGAGCGTGCTGCCGTGAATTCTCAATTTGAATTTGTCGCGGGCTATAATGACGGTGGGTGGAGACAGCGCGGCCACTTGGATGGCGCCGCTGACGAGGCTTTGCAGTTGCGCCGGAACGTCGCCGCCGATGACCGTGGTAATATCTTTTTCAGGGTCCAGACCGGCTTTTTGCAGGAGCCGCAGGGCGGCCAGATGCTGCGAGCCGCCATAGGTCGTGGTGCCGAGGATCTTGCCTTTGAGCTCGGCAAGAGATTTGAACTCGGGTTTGGTAACCAGCCAAAAAAGGTTTTTCTTCAAGCTCTGCGAGACAACTTTTAACGGCAGATCGGATCGCTCCAGGGCGCGGATCACCGTGCCGACGTTGTTGATGGCTTGGGCCTCTCCGCTCAGCAAAGCGGTGACGCCGATGTTTCCGCGGACCTGCACGACTTCGGCGCGCAGTCCCTCCTGGCGGAAGAAACCACGATCCTGAGCGATATAGAGATCGACGGACGCGATGCTTCGGCTCGGATAGGTGATGACGATCCGTTCGAGGCTTGGTTGCGCCGGGGCGCTGGTCGGAAAATTCAGCCCCGCCACGAGCACTACACAAAATAATTTGGTTATGAGTAGCTTCATTAGGCATTCGATGTTTAGTGCATTCAGCGCCGATGTCAAGAAGTTGGCGATGACAGGTGTGCTGATGCCTATGGCGCTGCGCGCGCCGGTCTCTTGAAACCGGCCGGCGAGTTACAGTATACCAACACCAGCAAGGAGGACCCGTCGGATGAAGGTCAAACAAATTTATCACATCGGCTTGCCGTGCAACGATCTCGAACGGGCGGTGAAGTTTTACAGCGACGTACTCGGCATGAAGTGCACCAAAATCGGCTACGATACCGAAAGCGGCGGCCCGTACAAGGACAAATACGGCATGTTTCCCAACATTGCCCGGCTGTTTATGGAAGACGGCATGTGTCTGGTTCTTTTCCAAAGACCGGCGACGGTGGAACGGGGCGATTTCGACGAAGGAACTTCGCACTTGGCCTTGGAAGTGAGCTCGGACGATTTTGACAAAGCCACCGATGAACTCAAAAAGGCTGGAATTAAAATACTGATCGACCAGCCCGTGGTTCGTCCCACCGGCAAGGCGATCTACTTTTTCGACACCGAGCAGAATTACATTCAGCTCTGGGCGCGACCGTAAGCGCGGTTAGCCCTGCTCAGTTACCAGCTTCTCATTGCCCGCAGACTAGCAACTTTATTTCATTCCCCGGGTTCCCAAGTAACAAAACTTAGGGGGCTCGGGGAATGTCTTTTTCCCCGTCCGCCAAGCGGCGCGCCGACGTGAGAAAACCGGTGTGCGCTACCATGCGGTGCTGCGGCCGCGCGCTCATGCCTTTGAAGTGCCAGTAGCGCATCAAAGTTTCGGTGGTTTCAATACAGGCAAAGCGCTTGTCGTCGCGCAGTGCGTCCACCAGACTTTTGACCTGCAACACCGTCGGCAAATAACAGAGCAAAATCCCGCCCGGCCTGAGAGCCTTCCACGCCCGTTCGACCACAGCCCAGGGTTCCGGGAGATCGAGGATCACACGATCGATGTCGGTTTCGTCGAGCTCCCGGGCTACGTCGGCGATTTTTACCGTCCAATTGAGCGCGGCACCAAAATAGCGCGCGACGTTTTTCTGGGCGAGCTCCGCAAAGTCTTCGCGGATCTCATAGGAAATCAATCGACCGGAGTCGCCGATGGCGCGTAAGAGAGCCATGCTAAGCGCGCCGGCGCCGACGCCGGCTTCGACGACGTGCGCGCCGGGAAAAAGATCGGCCCATAGCAAAATCGGTCCGATGTCTTTGGGATAGATCACCTGGGCGCTGCGTGGCAGGTTAGGAATCAGTTGCGGCAAGCTGGGGCGAAACACTAAGAACGGCTCGTTCACCGACGAGCGAATCACGCAACCTTCGTCGCGTCCAACAATGGCCTCGACCGCGATCTTGCCGCCGCGGATCGAAATGCCGCGGCGTTGATCGAGGCGCACAAGATACTCGCGGTCTTTGCGATCGAGCAACACCACGGCTTCGTCGGGCTGAAACGGTCCCCTGGGGTAGTGTATGTTCACGGTATTGATGGAGTTCGGCCTTGGAAAATCAGATCGTATAGGAGCCGAGCCCTTTGCGATGCAACGCGTCGACCAAGTCGCGCACTTCCTGGGAGCGTCTGAGGTCGCCGACTAAAAGCGCGTCCGGCGTGTCCACAACCACGGTATTTTCCACGCCGAGGAGGACCACCAATCGGTCCGCGGCATGGACCAGGCAATTCCTCGCGCCGAGGCCCACCCAGCGGCCAGCGCCGGCATTGCCGTCGGTGTCTTGCTTCATCATGCGATGCACTGCTGCCCAGCTGCCGACATCGCTCCAGCCGAAGTCCGCTTCGACAGTCAAAACTTTACCTTCGGCGCCAGCCTTCTCCATCAACGCGTAATCGATGGACATTCCTGGCAGCTTCGCGTACTCGCGCGCGACGATCGCGCGAAGTTTCGGATTCGGCGCGGCGAGCGACTTTCCTCCGGCGGCGTGTTCGATGGCTCGCAGACTCTTGGCGATGGCCGGCTGATGCCGAGAGAGAAGTTGAAGCAACATGGCAGCCTTCCAGACAAAGATCCCGCTGTTCCACAAAGAGCCTCGGCGCACCAGTCGCCGCGCGAGCGCGAGCCTGGGCTTCTCAGTAAAATTTTTTACCACAAAGGCTCTTAAGGAATGCGTTGCGCCGAACGCTTTACCTTTCGTGATGTAGCCATAACCCGTTTCCGGGTAGTCTGGTCGGATTCCTATTGTGACCAAACGGTTGTGCCGACTGGCTAGATCGACCGCAGCTTTCAGCGTGCGTCGAAACGCCACTCCATCGGCTATCCAATGATCGGCGGGCAGCACGATCATGATGGCGTCGGGATTTTGCCGGATCACTTCCAAAGCGGCCAGACCGATGCAGGGCGCGGTATTTTTGCCGACCGGCTCGGCGAGAAAATTGGTTTTCGGCAAGGCGCGCAATTCGCGGCGCAAGGCCGCGATCTGATCGGCCACGGTGATAACCAGGGTTTGTTTCCGGCCGCTGAGCGGATAGACGCGCTCGGCGGTTTCCTGGAGCAGGCTTTTGTGGCTCAGGATCTTCAGCAACTGCTTCGGTCGTCGGGCGCGACTGAGCGGCCAGAAACGCGTTCCCTTACCGCCGGCGATGATCACACTAAAACAGTTTATTGGCATTTACGGTCCTTCATTGATGAGATCGCGAGGTATAGTACGGTAGTAGGTATGGCGGATCAAGCAAGTCCCGACCCGATACGATCTTGGATCCTGGGCGCCGAACGCAGCGCGATTCGACTGGACGCCTTCATTCGGGAGTGTTTGCCCCATTTGTCGCGGCGCGAGATTGATGCCGCGGTGCGCGGCGGTCTATTTTCCATCAACGGCAAAGTGAGCAAAAAGGGCGAACGGCTGGCCGGCGGTGATTCACTGCAATTTACTGGGCCCACCGCTTGGCTGGCGCCGAGTCCGCTCGCCAATTTCGAACTCGATGTGCCGATTGTTTACGAGGACGCGACAGTTTTGCTGGTCGACAAACCCGGCGGCATGGCAACCCACGGTTTTTCCGCGCGCGACAGTACAACGCTGGCGAACTTTTTACTCGCGCGATGGCCCGAGCTCGCCAGCGTCGGCAGGAAACGGTGGGAGCCGGGAATCGTGCACAGATTGGATCGCGAAACCTCCGGCCTTGTGCTGATCGCCAAGAACCAAGCTGCTTTTGAAAATTTACGCTTGCAGTTCCAGCGCCGGCAGGTGGAGAAAATTTACCGGGCGCTGGTTTGGGGAAAGACTCCGCCGGCAGGAACGATCGATTTTCCGCTCGCCCACGCGCGCGGTGATAAACGAAGGATGATCGCGTTGACGGAGCGGAGAAAAGAGTCGAAGCTGCGCACATGGAAGGCAATCACTCACTACCGCAGATTGTCGCAGGGGCACGGTTTGAGCCTATTGGAAATCGCCATGGACACCGGCGTGACCCATCAGATCAGAGTCCATCTGGCCGCGATCGGTCACCCGATCGTCGCCGATCCGCTGTATGGCGTCGAGAGCGCGGATCGTTTTGCGCTCGCACGCCATTTTTTGCACGCCTATCGGTTAAAGTTTTGCCATCCTGAGGATGGCCGATCTGTGGAGTTTGTCGCGGAGCTGCCAATCGCGCTGGCAGAGATTCTGCTGCGGCTTGGAATCGTCACTTAAGCGGCGCTGCTTCGGATGCCTTTGGCTTTGGCGCAGCTACCGCAGTAATTGTTGAGCGTGCCGGCTTCTTCCATCCAGCCTTCGTCGAGATTGTGGCAAATTTTTTTGCACTCGAAGCAGATGAAGTACAGGCCGTCGATGCTTTTGTTGATTTTCTCCCGATTGAGCACCCGGCCTTTGAGCTTTTCGATGCGAATGCCAAGAAGCTCTTCGTAGTTCTTTTTTATTTTGCGCCGACCCGCTTCGTCGCTTGGAAGATCTTCGTCTTCCGATTCATCGTGGGTGCCGTCGTCGATATAGTCGTGAGAGCGGTCTTTAGCGGCACGACCGGCGCTCTTCTTTTTTGCCCGTGGCATCTTGTGTTTGGTACTCCTAAATTCGACTGGACCGTTTGTTATGAGCGGTTACGTGGACGATTTTATTTCATAATGAACGGTATTCAGGTTGTCAATAGCGATCGGCCCAACGCCATTCGGCGGTGTCTTGTGATCTTGACCGATCTCTTTGCGCAGCGTTCAGATATGGTATTCGCCGGTCGACTTCGTCTTTGTTTGCCGTTCTCGATCATGACGAACAACTTCAATTCTAGAAAGTATTGCGCAACAGACAATGGTCATTTGAGTCAGCCCTGCTGGAGTTAAAGCGTTAGGTTTGACGACCCCAGTGCAGATATCAAGCTCTGGTGGCAGAAACTTGACTGGTCTCTTGGCAGGAAACGACGAGGCGGAAAAACCAGTTTGATGTCGGTCTTCCGCCTCGGTTGGAAAAGCGCGAATAGGGCGTTTCGTTACTGTTTGATCGCAGCGGCGCGCCGCTGCAGGTAAGCGTTGCGCACCGCGCCGTAGAGGTCGACCGTCGATTCGGCGACGCGCTCGAAGCGCTCCAGGTTTAGCGATCTCTCGTTCACCGTGTTCGTTCCAGTCCCCGCTACCGTGCCCCACCAGGGAATAAAGTAAGTATACGGTGTCATCGCGGCATCAAATGCGTAACCGATGCCATCGCGGACCGTGAGGGGAGGCAGGAAAGGCAATACCAGATAAGGGCCGGGACCCATACCCCAAACGCCAAAAGTCTGGCCGGTGTCCTCATCTTTTTGCTCGATGCCAAAAGCATCTTTGGCTACATCGAAAAAGCCCACCAGTCCGATGGTGCTGTTGATGGTAAAACGAGCCAATTCGGTTCCTGCCCCGGCGAGCTTCAATTGCAAGCCATTGTTGACCACGCGCCGAACCACGGCGAGATTATCAAAAAAGTTATGTACGCCACGTTGCACAGGATCGGGGAATATAAAATCCCAGCCTGTGGCCACCGGTTTTAAGATAAATCGGTCCAGCACCTCACGATTGAACCAAAACATCTTTTCGTTGAAACCTTCCCACGGATCTTCATCGAAGTCTTCTCCCGGCGCCGCCGCAGCCGATGCAGCGGCGGTTGCAGCGACGACAGCGAAGCCTGGCTGGGGCTGGGCCGGGCTGAGCGCCACGATTTGCTGCGCGGCGTCCCCAGTTCCCGCCAGTGCCGGGGGATTCTCCTCGGCATAGCCAGCGCCCGCTATCACGAGCAGCGAGCCAAGCGACAGTACAAATGCCGCCCCTTGGAAGCATCGTTGTATCGTATTGCCGTAATCTCTCATCATTCCTGTCTCCTTATCTTGCAGTTTGTGACTTACATGAACTGAATATAGTGGTCAAGTGCTTGTACACTTAGTGATTAGGTTCAAAGTAATCGTGGCCTATCGAAGCCAAAAGCATGCCATGAATACATGATTGCGATTTTGAGCCAGAATCTTGGGTATTCTAAGGAATTTAGTCGGGGAAATTCCCTGTTCTAAGGATAGGCTTCTCACCCGCTGTCGCTGACAAAAAATCGCACCGATGTCAACTTTAGGACAAAATGGCGCCGGACGCTGCCGCGAAACAAAAGTTTGCAGCTCCCCGGCGGATCGGTTATTTTTACTCCATGTCAGACGGGACAAGACAAGCCGTGGTCGTGCTGGGTGTCAGCGGTGGGATTGCTTGCTACAAAGCGGTCGAGCTGGTGCGTTTGCTGGTCAAAGGCGGCTTCAAAGTTCAGGTGATCATGACTAAGGGTGCAATGGAGTTTGTCACGCCGCTGACCTTTCAAACCCTTTCCGCAAACGCCGTTGCCAGCGACACTTTCAGCTTGACCCAGGAGTCGCAGATCGGCCATATCAACCTCGCCGACATGGCCGATGTTTTTGCCATCGCTCCTGCTACCGCCGATGTGATCGGCAAGATCGCGTCCGGTATCGCCGACGATTTATTGACAACCGTGCTGATGGCGACGCGCGCGCCGGTCTTGGTAGCGCCGGCGATGAACATTCATATGTACGAAAACCCGATCCTGCAAGAAAACATTCGCAAACTCCGCAGAGTCGGATATCACGTCATGGAGCCTGCCGAAGGTTATTTGGCCTGTGGTTACGAGGGAAAAGGCCGTTTGCCTGATCCGGAGAAGATAGCAGCGGAGATCGGCAGATTGCTCAAGAGGAAAGATTTAGCGGGCGAGCGATTCTTGATCACCGCCGGCCCCAGCCGAGAGCCCATTGACCCGGTCCGCTACCTCTCCAATAGATCATCGGGAAAAATGGGCTATGCGTTGGCGCGGGCGGCGTTGCACCGCGGCGCAGATGTTACGTTGATCAGCGGCCCCACCGCCCTTGAGCCACCACCCGGTGCGAAGCTGATCCCGGTAGTCACTGCGGCGGAGATGCGCGCCGCGGTGCATAAAGAATACCCGCAGTGCACCGCGGTGATCATGGCCGCTGCGGTTGCGGACTATCGCGCGACGGCGGTGGCAGAAAAGAAAATCAAGCGTGGCAAAGGAGCCATCGAGCTACGCTTAGAGCCCAATCCCGATATTCTCAGGGAGTTGGGTGATCGCAAAAACGATAAATGGCTGGTGGGTTTTGCCGCCGAGACCGAAGATTTGACCGCCAACGCCGAAAAGAAACTTCGCGAAAAAAATCTCGACATGGTGGTCGCCAATAATGTCGCCGAGAGCGGCGGCGGATTCGATGGTGACACCAACATCGCCACTATCGTCGATCGCAGCGGCACGGTGCGCTCGATGCCGCTCATGAGCAAGGACGACTTGGCTGACCGCATCTACGACCATTTTCTCACCTTGAAGAGCCGCCGCTAAAAATGGGAACGCCGAGAGAGCCCAGGCCGGCGAAGTATTTCGTTGCGCTGCTCTCGCCCGAATTCGATCTTATCCCCGACGTCGAGCAGACGCTGTTACCGGTGCTAAGCGAAATCGACGGACGCAGTGAAATCATGCCGTGGAACGAATCGAAGTTTTACGAAAAAGAGATGGGGCCGGCCCTGCTCCGCCGTTTTCTTTCCTTCTCTAACTTGGCCTCACCGCAGGATCTCGCTACCGTCAAGCTCAAAACCCAAGCGATCGAGGCGCGCTATCGCGCCGTATCTTCGGGGGGGCGGCGCGTGAATCTCGATCCGGGCTACGTCGATGCCCACAAAGTCGTTCTGGCTTCGACCAAGAACGCCGGCCAACGGATTTACCTGAGCTCCGGCATCTACGGCGAAGCGGCACTGCTTTATCATGACGGCGAATTCCACGGGTTGCCGTACACTTACCCGGATTATCTGTGGCCGGAAACGCACGCCTTCTTCGCTCAATTGCGCGCCGTATATCTCAATCAGTTAAGACAGCTCGGCTGAAATTGATCAAAAACCTGTCGCGCCGCGGCGTTATTGCTACCTGTAACTCTCCGGTGGTAAGATTCGCGGCAAGAGTAATGGAGTCAGCATGGCCGAATCCACTGAGAACGCAGAAATCGATTCGCTCGTCGTGTCGTTGCGGCGCTACCTGCAGCGGCGCCAGCGCGCCGGCATTCGATTGCTGCCGCGGGGAGCGCCGAGCAGCGACCAATTGAAGGTGAATGGAGATAACCGCTTGCTAGGAGATCCAAACGCCGATCTTTTTGCCGAACCGGCACCGGGGTCGGCCGCCCAAAGTCTCGAAGAGTTACGTGCGGCGATCGGCGACTGCCGGCGCTGCAAGCTTTGCTCAGGACGGACCAACTTGGTTTTCGGTGTCGGCAATCCGCGCGCGCGCTTGGTGTTCGTCGGCGAGGGCCCCGGGCGAGACGAAGATCTTCAGGGCGAACCATTTGTCGGCCGAGCCGGCCAGTTGTTGACCGATATCATTACCAAAGGCATGGGGCTCAAGCGGGAAGATGTTTATATCGCCAACGTGGTCAAATGCCGGCCGCCCGATAACCGCAATCCCGAACCTGATGAGGTGGCGGCCTGCGAGCCTTTTTTGAAAAAACAGATAGACCTCATTCGCCCCGAAATCATTGTCGGGCTCGGCAAGTTCGCAGTGCAAACCCTGCTGCAAAGCAAAGTCCCTATCACCAAGCTGCGCGGCCATTGGCATCGTTACCTCGGCATCAAGCTGATGCCGACCTTTCATCCGGCGTACTTGTTGCGCAATCCGGCGGACAAGAAACTGGTTTGGGAGGATATCAAGCAAGTGATCAAAGAGCTGCGCGGTGAAGACGCTTAAAATCATTTTATTCCTAGTGTTGCTGGTCGCCGGGGTTTCGGCGTTTGCGCAGCCGAAAGATGAGGCGATGCCGCACGTCGATCTGATCTCCGTTGACGGCAGTATCAATCCCGCGGTGGATGATTTTATCCGTGAAAGCATCGGCCGAGCGAAGGCCAACGGCGCACGCGCGTTGATCATTCAACTAGACACGCCCGGCGGCCTGTTAACCTCGACACGGACGATCGTCAAGGAGATGCTTGGCACGCCGGTGCCGATTGTGGTTTACGTTGCGCCGAGCGGCGCGGGCGCGGGTTCTGCCGGGGTGTTCGTCACGATGGCGGCGAATATCGCGGCGATGGCGCCGGGCACCAATATTGGCGCTGCCCATCCGGTGGGTGCGGGCGGTGAGGACGTCAAAGGGGTGATGGGGGAGAAGATCGAGAATTTCACCGCGTCGTTCAGCGAGAGCATCGCTCAGAAGCGCGGCCGCAACACCGAATGGGCGATCCAGGCGGTGCGCAAGAGCGTATCGATCACCGAAAAGGACGCGCTCAAGAAAAATGTCATCGATATCGTTGCGCGGGATGTGGACGACCTGCTCAAGCAAGCCGACGGACGCAAAGTCGAAATCGACGGGCGCACAACGACGTTGTCGCTTAAAAATGTCCGCGTCGTGCGCTACGAGATGAGCCTGAAACAGAGGATCCTCAACGCTATTGCCGACCCCAACATCGCTTATCTGTTGATGATGGCGGGTATCCTCGGCTTATACATGGAATTCTCCCATCCGGGCACGTTCTTTCCGGGCGTGACCGGGGCAATTTGTCTGCTTCTAGCGGCCGCCTCGCTGCAACTGTTGCCGATCAATTACACCGGCCTCGTGCTGATGCTGCTCGGCGTCGCGCTGTTGGTCGGCGAGGCGTTTTTCCCGAGCTTCGGTGTGCTCGGCATCGGCGGCATCGTTGCCCTGGCACTCGGGTCGTTGCTCTTGTTTGATACGCCGACCTCCGATTTTGGCGTCGACAAGTCGGTCATTTTTACCGCTGTCGGCACCGTCGGCACTTTTGTCCTGGCCGTCAGCTATCTGGTTTTTCGCTCGCAGAAAGCGCGCCCCACTCTTGGCAAGGAAGGCCTGATCGGCGAGATCGGCGAAGTGCGCGCCAAGCTTATGCCCAAGGGCAAAATTTTTGTTCACGGCGAATATTGGAATGCGAGCGCGGATTGCGAGATCGACATCGGCGAAAGAGTGCGTGTGGTGGGTTACGACGGCATGCGCCTAACGGTCACTCGGGTTTCCGACGCGGAAGCCAAGAGCTAGGAGGAAACACCATGTTCGGATTAGGAGTGCCTGCAACATTTTTGATTATCGTCGTCGCGCTCCTCGTCAGCGGCGTCAAGATTTTAAAAGAATACGAGAGGGCTGTGGTTTTTCGCCTTGGCCGCATGGTTGGCTCGCGCGGCCCCGGCATCACCTATATCATCCCCGGCATCGAAAAGATGGTCAAAATGGATCTACGCACGGTGACGATGGACATACCGCCTCAGGATGTGATCACCCGTGATAACGTTTCGGTCAAAGTCAACGCGGTGCTCTATTTTCGCGTGCTTGAGCCCACCCGGGCCGTCATCGAGGTGGAAAATTACTTGTTTGCCACTTCGCAGTTGGCTCAGGTGACGCTTCGCAGCGTGTGCGGCCAGGGTGAGCTCGATGAGCTCCTGGCGGAACGGGAACGAATCAATAGCCGAATTCAAGAAATTCTCGATCAGCAAACCGATCCCTGGGGCATCAAAGTCGTTCTCGTCGAGTTGAAGCATATCGACCTGCCCCAAGAAATGCAGCGGGCGATGGCGAAGCAGGCCGAGGCTGAGCGCGAGCGCCGTGCCAAGGTGATTCACGCCGACGGCGAGTTCCAGGCGTCGCAAAAGCTGGCCGATGCCGCGGAGGTGATTGGCAAACAGCCGATGGCGTTGCAGCTGCGCTTCCTGCAGAGCCTGGTCGAAGTCGCCTCGGAGAAAAATTCGACGACGGTCTTTCCGGTGCCGATTGACTTGCTGACGCCGTTTCTCAAAAAGGACAACCCAACATAGACTCGCCGATCTTTAGGACTCGTCTTCCGCTCTGCGTTAAATTTTGAGCTGAATTCATAGGGGCACGGCGTGCCGTGCCCCTATGAATTCAAATCGCGATGAATCTCGAAGAATTTCAATACGAACTGCCGCGTTCATTGATTGCCGCCTTGCCGAGCCGCGAGCGCGAAGGGTCGCGGCTGCTCGTGCTCGACCGCCGGACCGGCGAGATCGTGCATAGCGCGTTTTCCGCGCTCGGCGATTTTCTCGATCCAGGCGATCTTTTGGTGCTAAACGATACCAAAGTGTTTTCCGCGCGATTGCGCGGTGCCAAGGCGAGCGGCGGGCAAGTCGAGGTGCTGCTGCTGGAGCCATTTCAGGAGGCGGGCCGCAGCCTCTGGATTGCCATGGTGGACGCCGGCAAGAAGCCGCGGCTGGGCAGCTGGTTGCGCTTCGGCGACGCCATGAGCGCCGAGGTGATCGGAGATTTGGGCCGCGGCCGCTTCGCGCTCGAATTTGATCACCCGGACGACTTTAACACCCAGCTCGAAAAGCTCGGTGAGCCTCCTTTGCCGCCCTACGTCCGGCGCCAGCGCGAGGCCGAGCCGTTGGACCGGGAGCGTTATCAAACAGTCTATGCGGCCCATCCCGGCGCCATAGCCGCGCCGACGGCGGGTTTTCACTTCACGCCGGAGTTGTTCGCTAGGCTCGCCGCGCGGGGCATCGGGCGCGTGCTGTTGACCCTGCATGTCGGCGCGGGTACCTTTCAACCGGTGCGCGCGAGCGAAATCGAAAATCATCGCATGGAAGGCGAGCGCTATGTGCTCGGCGCCGAGAGCGCGGCAAAAATCAATCAAACAAAACAAGCCGGCCGCCGGGTGGTGGCGGTGGGTTCCACCAGCACCCGCACCCTGGAATGGATCGCGCTCCGCAGAGGAGCCATCGTCGCGGATGCGGGCATCGCGCGGCTGTACATCCGCCCGGGAGACCCGTTCCGGGTGCTGGACGCCTTGATCACGAATTTCCATCTGCCGGGCTCGACGCCGTTGATTTTGGTCGCCGCCTTTGCCGGCTTGGATCTCGTGCGGCGCGCCTATCGGGAAGCGATCGAGCGGCAATATCGTTTTTACAGCTACGGCGATGCGATGCTGATTCTTTAAATATTTTGGATTGGCGATTTTGGATTTCAACGGCGCTGTGGCAGGTTTGATCGATAATCTAAAATCCAGAATCCAAAATTGAGCCATGCCCAACCCATTTACCGTTCTCAGGAACGACTCAAACAGCAAGGCCCGGCTTGGCCGGCTGGTTACAGCGCACGGCGAAGTCGAGACCCCTTGCTTCATGCCGGTTGGCACCCAAGGCACGGTGAAGGCGGTGCTGCCGCGCGATTTGAAAGAGATGGGCTGCCAGATTTTGCTCGGTAACACTTATCATCTTTATTTGCGGCCTGGCCATGAGTTGATCCGCGAATTGGGCGGCCTGCATCGTTTCATGGGCTGGGACGGGCCGATCCTGACCGACAGCGGCGGCTATCAGGTTTACAGCTTGGGCGCGATGCGTAAGATCACCGACGACGGCGCACGCTTTCAGTCCCACTTGGACGGCTCCCATCACCTGCTCACGCCGGAAAAGGCGGTTGAGATTCAGGAAGCGCTCGGCAGCGATGTCGCGATGGTGCTCGACGAGTGCATCCCCGCCGATGCGTCGCGCGGCTACGTCGAAGCGTCCACCGCACGCACCCTGTGCTGGGCGGAGCGCTGTCTGCGGGCGCGCGGCAACACGGCGCAACTGATGTTCGGCATCGTTCAGGGCGGCCTGTTCGAGGATCTGCGCCGCCGCTGCGTCGAGGCGCTGGCGCCGCTGCCGTTCGAGGGCTTTGCCGTGGGCGGACTGGGCGTCGGCGAGGGCGAAGAGCAGCTCAACGCCATCGGCAGCTTTACCGTCGGCCTGCTGCCAGCCGACCGGCCGCGTTATCTGATGGGTGTGGGACGGCCGCGGGATATCGTCCATGCAGTGCGCGCCGGCTTCGATATGTTCGACTGCGTGATCCCGACGCGCAATGCGCGCAATGGCACGCTCTACACGTCCGGCGGCAAGCTCAACATCAAGCGCGCCGAGTTTGCCGCCGACAGGCGGCCGCTCGATCCGGACTGCGGCTGCTACGCTTGCCGCCATTTTTCGCGGGCTTATCTGCGCCATCTCTACATGGCCAGCGAAATTCTCTCGGCGCAATTAAATAGTCTGCACAATCTTTACTTTTATCACCGGCTCATGGATAAGTGTCGGGAGGCAATTCGCGCCGACAAGGCCGAGCTGTGGGCCCAACTAGACAGTGTCGGCGACGGTCCGTGAGGCGGAAATTTAGGGAGGAAACATGGTTGAATTGGCTTATGCGCAGGGTGCGCCGGGGGTCGGCGGCCCGGGGCCGCTGGTGACGGTTGTCCCGTTCATTTTGATTTTCGTAATTATGTATTTCATGGTGATACGTCCGCAGCAAAAAAAATCGAAAGAGCACCAGGATATGCTCAACAAGTTGAAGCGCAACGACGAAGTGATGACCTCCGGGGGAATTTACGGTAAGGTAGTCGACTTGAAGGAAACTGTAGTGACGCTGGAGGTAGCGCCGAATGTCAGAGTGCGCGTGCACCGACCGCAAATCGCCGCGGTTCTCACCGGTGAGAAGGCGGCAGGGAAGGAAGGAAAGGAATAGGGAATGCAGCAGAGCGTACTGACGCGAGTGATTCTATTCGGTATCGCCACGCTGGCGGCGGTCATTTACCTCGTTCCGACCTTCGTCGGGCCGCTGCCCGAGTGGTGGACGAGTTTCTTGCCGGGCGACAAAATTCACTTGGGACTCGACCTTCAGGGCGGCAGTCATTTGGTTCTCGAAGTCAAGGTAGACAAGGCCGTCGAAAACAACATCGAGCGGGTGAGAGGCGAGCTGAGCAACGCATTCCGTGAAAAAGGTGTGTCGGGCATCTCGGTGGAGCGTGTCGACGGGACGCAGCTGCACATCAAAATGCCCGCGGCGGTTGCCGAACAGGTGCGCGGAATTTTAAAGACTGATTTTGCCAACCTGGTCGAAGCCAAGCCGACCCAAACCAGCGCCGGCGTTACCGACAGTTTTTTGACGCTGAGTAAGGAGGAAATGCGCTCGTTGCGAGATTATGCGGTGGATCAGTCGTTGGAGACGATCCGCAACCGGATCGATCAATTCGGCGTCAGTGAGCCGATCATCCAACGCCAGGGTCAGAGCGACATTTTGATTCAATTGCCGGGCATTCAAGATCCCGAGCGCGCCAAGGAGATCATCGGCAAAACCGCGCTCTTGGAGTTCAAGTTGGTCGACGACAACGCAAACGTCGAAGACGCGATCAAAAACGGACCTCCGCCGGGACGCGAAGTGCTGTACGGTCACCCGGGCAAGGGCGAGAACATCGGCACGGAAAAGCAAGCTTACGTCGTCGAGTCCCGCCCGTTGATGACGGGCGAATACATTCAAGACGCGCGGGTTCGGCCGGCGCAGCAGCTTCAAGGGGCCTCCGTTGAGCTGATCCTCAATAACTCCGGCGCGCGTCTGTTTGAGCAAATTACCGCGGCTAACGTGAAACGGCGGCTGGCCATCGTGCTCGATAATCGGGTCTATTCCGCCCCGGTGATCCAAGAGCGCATCGGCGGCGGCCGCGCTTCGATCACGGGCAATTTCGACATTAAAGAAGCGCGGGATTTAGCCATCGTGTTGCGCGCGGGCGCGTTGCCTGCGCCGGTAGAAATCGCCGAGGAGCGCACCGTTGGACCTTCTCTCGGCCAGGATTCGATCAACCAAGGCGTCACCTCGTTTATCGTCGGCGGCACGCTGGTGATCGTGTTCATGATCGCTTACTACAAGGGCGCGGGGTTGCTGGCGGTAGTGGCAGTGATTTTCAACATCGTCTATCTGCTCGCGGTGTTGGCGGGATTCCAAGCCGTATTAACTCTGCCCGGCATCGCCGGCATCGTGTTGACGATCGGCATGGCCGTGGATGCCAACGTCCTGATCAATGAGCGAATTCGAGAAGAGTTGCGCGCGGGACGGGCGGTGCGCTCGGCAATCGAAGCGGGTTACAAAAACGCCCTGCCGGCAATTCTCGATTCCAACGTTACGACGTTCCTTTCGGGCGTGATTCTTTTTCAGTTTGGCACCGGCCCCATCAAAGGCTTCGCTGTAACTCTTTGCGTCGGCATTGCCACGACGATACTGACGGCGGTTTACCTGACGCGAATTTATTATGACTACCGGATGACCTCCCGCAAGCTCGAGCGCGTCAGCATCTAAGAGGCAAAATCATGGAACTCATCAAGCCAGGCACCAACATCCCGTTTACCCGCTACCGGAAGATCGCATTTATCATTTCGACGGTCGTCAACGTGGCGGTGTTGCTGATCCTTTTCATCAAAGGGCCGAATCTTGGCGTCGACTTCGCCGGCGGGACGGTCGTGCAGCTCAAACTTCAGCAAAAAGCTTCGATCCGTGATATTCGCCAAGCGCTCGACAAAGTCAATCTCGGTGGCGCGGTGATTCAAAATTTTGGCGAGGCTAGTTCCAACGAATACTTGGTTCGCTTGGAAAAAACATCCGTGCAGCTTGGCGCGCTGAGCGAGCAGGTCAAAAAGGGACTCGCCAATCAGTTCGGCGCAGACAAATTTGAGATCCGGCGCATTGAGTCGGTCGGACCGAAGGTCGGCGAGGATCTGCGCTTTCGCGGCGCCATGTCGGTCATCGCGGCGACAATCATGATGGGGGCGTACATCTGGATCCGATTCGAGTTCCGCTTCGGCGTGGGGGCCGTGATCGCTCTGGTGCACGACGTGCTTGTCACCATCGGCGCTCTGATGCTCGCGAACTACGAGTTCGACCTGACGATCGTCGCGGCGCTCCTGACGATCGTCGGTTACTCGGTCAACGACACCGTGATCGTCTGCGACCGGATTCGCGAGAATATGCGCAGGATCAAGCGCGAAAGCCTCGAAAGCATCATCAACACCAGCATCAATGAAACGTTGAGCCGAACCATTATCACGGTGAGCACCGCCATCATGGTCCTGGTGGCGCTTTATATTCTCGGCGGCGAGGTCATTCGGCCATTCGCCTTTGCCTTGCTGGTGGGATTCTTCTCGGGAGTCTATTCGACGATCTATATCGCCAGCCCGGTGATTCTATTGTGGGAGAAGCAGCCGGCCAGAAATAAGTGATGGTGCCAATGTCGCGGCCGCAAAAACGCCATCGGTCAATTGCCAGCGCCGCAGCGATCCTAGACGGCGCAATACCCGCCGCCCGATTTGTCACCGATGCGGTGTCTTGAAGGGAATGCCACGGCTTTGAAAAAACGCTGGGTGATCAGGGAAGCCGACCCGCAAACCATCGCCCGCCAAGCCCAACAGCTCAATATTTCACTTTTGCTGGCGCGCATTCTGGTTCAGCGCGGTCTTGCCGACGCGCCGTCCGCTCGCCGCTATCTGTCATCGAGTCTGCGCAGCGACCTGCCCTCGCCGTTCGCAATGGCCGACATGGAGGTTGCGGTGCGGCGCATCGTCGAGGCCATTCAGCGCAAAGAACGGATTGGAATCTGGGGCGATTACGATGTCGATGGCACCACCGGCACCTCGGTACTGGTATCGTTTCTGCGCGAAATTGGCAGCGAACCGATCTATTACGTCCCGCACCGCATCGACGAAGGCTACGGCTTGAACATCGATGGCTTGCACCGACTAAAACAGCGCGGCGTTGATCTTGTTATCACCATCGACTGCGGCATCTCCAATGCGGCGGAAGTCCAGGCCGCCGCCGAGATGGGCCTCGACCTCGTCGTCGTTGATCATCATCAGCCGCCTGATGGGCTGCCGCCCGCCGTGGCGGTGATCAATCCGCACCGGAAGGACTGTTCGTTTCCCGACAAAGGGCTGTGCGCCGCAGGTTTGGCTTTCTATCTGGTGATCGGGCTGCGCGCCAGGCTGCGCGAAGCGGGCTGGTTTAAAAATTCGACGGACCCCGACATCCGGCGCCATCTCGATATTGTCACGCTTGGAACTATTGCCGACATGGTACCGCTCAAGGGGGTCAACCGCACGCTGATTCGGCGTGGCCTGGCCGAATTGACCGTCTCGCAGCGGCCCGGCGTCGTGGCGCTCAAACAGGTGTCAAACATCGGTCCCGGTGACGTGAGCGCGGGACAGGTCGGGTTTCGCCTCGGTCCGCGGATCAATGCCGCCGGACGGATCGATTACGGAATTAAAATTGTTGAGCTGCTGACCACCGACTCGCCCGAAGTGGCGTCGCGCATTGCTCTCGAGTTGGAGGACCACAATAGTATACGGCGCACGATCGAGACCAAAGTCCTCGATCAAGCGCAGGCGCAGGCCCAGGCTATCCTGGCGCGCGGCGATCGCAGCTCCCTCGTGCTCGCCGGGAAGGGGTGGCATCCGGGCGTGCTGGGCATCGTCGCTTCGCGCATCGTCGAAAAATATTATCGCCCCACTGTGATCATCAGCTTTGTCGACGGTGCCGGCAAAGGCTCTGCGCGCAGTATCCGCGGCTTTCACATGGTCGAAGGCTTTCGCCGCTGCGCGCAGCACTTAGGAAAGTTCGGCGGCCATGAGTATGCCGGCGGACTGTCCATAAAACCGGAGCAGCTCGAGGATTTCACCGACGCTTTCGAGACGGTCGCACGGCAGATCCTGACCGAGGAAGACCTTGTGCCGCTGCTCGAAGCGGACGCGTCGCTGGCATTTTCCGATATCGGATTGCCGCTGGCGCGCGAGCTCGAATTCCTCGAACCTTACGGCATCGGCAACCCGGAGCCGCTTTTCATGACCACTGGGGTGGAGGTGTGTGAGCGAAAAATCTTTGCCGCCGGTGTCCGTTACCGGCTGCGCCAGGGCGGGCGCATGCTGAGCGCAGTTATTTTCGGCGTCGGTGACGATTTTCCCGGCAAACCGGGTGAGAGCATCGACATCGCCTACCGCTTGACCACGAACGAGTGGAACGGGACGACCAACGTTGAGTTGAAAATCGTCGATGCCCGGCCGGCGACGATGGAATAAGTGTCACCCATCCGGTTGCTCTTAGAACTTTTGTAGAATTGAAAGTTGTGCAGATTTTTCAGGGAGGCATATGAAAATTCGCGGCTTCATTCTTTTTATGTCGTTTTTTTCGTTGACCGCACTGGGCGCGTCGCAAGCTGCTGAAGTCGGCGGCAAGCCCGAGAAAGCGGACGTGGTGGTGACTTACGCGCAGCCAAGCGGCGCCTTTACCCCGATCTGGGTCGCCTACGAAGCGGGGTTGTACAAGAAGCATGGCTTGAACGCGACTTTGCAGCTGCTCACGCCGCAGGTCTCGGCTCAAGCGGTGGTTTCCGAGGAAGCGGACTTTTACACCGACGGACCAGATCTGATCAATGCGCGATTGCGCGGCGCGCAGGTCAAATACTTTGGCGGCACCATGCAGCAGCTGGTATTTCAAATCTGGGCGGCAAAGGAAATCAAAACGGTGCAAGCGCTCAAGCGGAAGACGATCGCGGCAAGCACGCCGCGAGCGGCGCTCGATACCGCAACTCGTGAAGCGCTGAAAAAAAACGGCCTGGTGCCGGATAAGGATGTACAAATTCTCTACGTACAGTCGGTGCCGGCGATCTTGAGCGCCGTGCTCGGCGGCAAGACCGCAGCGGGAACGCTCTCTGCGCCGAACACTTTGAAGGCGAAGGAAGCGGGGCTCAATCTCTTGGTCGATATCGGCAAGCTCAATATTCCCGCGTTCCAAGTGGCTTACGGCACGACGGAAAAATATCTCAAGAACAATCCGAACTCGGTTTACGCATTTCTTAAAGCGGTCGCTGAAGGCGTCGTGTTGTCGCGCAAAGAGCCCACCATAGCAAAAAAGGCCATCGCCAAATATGCCAAGATCGAAGACGGGCCGACCATCGACGGCACCTACAAAGCGTTTGCGCCGTACTGGGCGATGAGCCTCGCGGTGCGCCCGGAAGCGGTCAAAGGACAGTTTGCCTATCTTGACGAAAAGGAATTTCCCAACGCCAAAAATGCTGAGCCAAAAGACTTCTACGACAACTCCTTTGTCGATGCGCTGAACAAGTCCGGATTTCTCAAGAGCTTGGGCATGAAATAATCGGCGATTGGCGGCGAATTGACCGGCACCGAGAGTTTTGCCAATCGAGTTTGAGATCCATATTGGTCTTGCGGAAAACGAGATCCTTCGCTGGCGCTCAGGGTGAAACCATCAAAGTCCAAACTTTGATGGTTTCAATTGACGATCATCAGATGACAGTCTCGCGGCAGCTGCTTCATCAATCCCTTAACGACATGGCCGCGCAGCATGTGGTAGAAAGCCGAGCGACGCGAGGCGCCGATAATGACCGCGTCGACGTCGAGCACTTTGGCGGCGTTGGCTATCGCTTCGGCCGCGTTATGCGAAACGGCCCAGATCGGAATCACTTCGATGTTCTTTTCGCGCACGGCGTGGAGGGCTGCAAGCAAGGTGCGCACGCCTTCCTCGTTGGGGACGTGCGGTGTGTCGCCGCTAAAGAGCCCCGGCCACTCTTCGACGTAGACACAGTAGAGCGCTGGTTCGCCGCGTCCTTTGGCACGGGTGATGCCTTCTTGGATCAGCCGGGGCGACTCGTCGCGCAGGGCTAACAGTGTGGATGACGAATAGAGCGGCTTCACTTCGACGGCCTCTGCCAGAGTCATCAAACCTTTGAGCTCGTCTTCGACCAGGCCTTCAGAAGCGCGATAGGCGCGCGCTTGGAGCCGCTGCACGAAAGGGATGCGGACGAGCCAATCGACAAACCAGGCGCGCCGCACGCCGACGGCGATCAGCATACCGACGGCGGTGACTGCGCCGCCGAAGGCAGTCGCCAGATGTTTCTCGACCAGATTGACGCCCCATGCAACCATGACCATGAGCGTGGTAAAGACGCCGAGCCAGAAGCCGGCGTCGCGGCGACCGAGCTGCCAACGAATCGAGTCCAGGCTCAGCGATGAAAACACGAAGGCGCCCAACAGGCCGAAGGCATACATGTCGCCCAGCACCCTCATCTCGCCTCGGCTCGAAATGATCACCAGCACTGGAATCACCGTGGTGATGCCCACGGCGATGTGCGGTGTGTTGAACGTGGCATTGCGCACGGCGATAATCTTGGGTAAAAAGCTGCTCTTCACCAGGGCCAGGAAAACATGGTAGGAGCCGATGATGGCGGTGTTCGACGCGAATAGGAGCAAGCTTGATGCGGTCAGCACCACCGCGAGCTTGACGCCAAACCCGCCGACGATCATCCCTAGCTCCGAGATAAAACGCTCGCTTTGGGTCGCTTTGAGCTGCGCGGGCAACAAGCCGATCGAGAGAGCGGTGAGCACCGGTGACGTGATCACCATCGTGACGATCACCGAGATCATCGCCCAACGCGTCGTGCGGCGCAGCGGAAAACGCATGGTTGGGCTGAGCTGGCTGATGCTTTCCAGACCGGAAAAGGCGAGCCACGCCGAGGCGAACCCGACCAGTAATTCGTAGCTGGAAATCGCGTGTCCCGTGCCCATTTTGCTGAGCACGGTGCTCCATTGAGCGCGGTCCATCGTGATCAAGGCGATACCGATGACGCACAGATTAACTAGAAAAGAGGCGCACGCCATGACCAGTGATACGGTGGCGCTTTCGCGGATGCCGATGATGTTGAGCAGCGCGAGCACGCCGACGCCGGCGCACGAGAGTACCACGATGTAATGGTCGAGTGCGGTGAAAACGCTGCCGATATATTGAAATCCAGCCACCGCAGAAATCGCTGTGGTGAGAAAATAATCCACGGTGATAAGCATGCCGCCGAGGCAACCCCACATGGGGCCGAAGGCTTTGGTGGTAATCGTCACAACCCCGCCGCCCTCGGGATTGCGCCAAGATATTTCGATGTATTTAAGCGACAGAAGGATAAAACCGCCGGTGGTGAGCAAAACGAAAAACGGCGTGGCGTCTCTGACATGGCCGTAGAGAATGCCCGGCACGTAGTAGACGGATGTGCCGATGTCGCAGAAAACTACCGCCCAAGCCAAGAACCAATTTAATTGCCGAGTGTCTTTTGTGGGTCCCATGAATTTGTGATTGGGCGCGACAACCGGATGCATTCCAAGGGCTCTTGCATTGATAGCGTCGTTCGACTTATCATGCAACCTACTGTCGAGCTCTATGGCCCTGCCCGTACAATATTTCCAAAAACTCGTCGAGAGTTGTCCGGACATTATTATTTCCGTCGATACGCACGGGACGATCATATTTTACAACGACGGAGCGCGCCAAAATCTCGGCTTCAGTTACGAAGAGGTTCTAGGAAAAAATGTCCTGGAAATCTATCCGAATCTCGACGAAGCGCGTCGAGTAATGGCCGCCATGCGCGCTGACGACGCCGCGGGTAAAGGTCATGTGCGTAATTTCGAGACAGTTTTCAAAACCAAAAAGGGCGAGCAGATCCCGGTCGCCATCTCTGCTTCGATCACCTATGACGAACAGGGCCGTGAAATCGGCTCCATCGGCTTCGCCAAGGATCTGCGCGAGATCCTGCGCCGCGATCAACTGGCGACCCTGGGTGAAATTGCCGTCGGCCTGTCGCACGAGATCAACAATTCGCTTGAGATTTTGGTCAATCAGACCGAGATGCTGCGCAAATACTTGGGAAGGGCGGCGAACGACGAAGATTATTTGCTTGAATCGGAAAGGCTCGATTCGCTGACATCGCAGATCAAGAAAATCCAGGATATCACAGGCCGCATCAGTCAGATGGTTGACGAAGGGCAGTACGGGACCAAAGAATATATTCACGGCAAGATGATGACGGATTTGCACGTCGATGAAACGGCAAAACCCTGTGAGCGATCGACGGCCGATGCGCGGTTTCCGTTGGGCGGTTTGCGGGTGCTGGTCGTCGATGACGACGCTGGCGTCCGCCAATCGCTGAAAGACCTACTAGAGGCAGAGCGCTGCTGCATCAAGACCGCATCTTCCGGAGTTGTCGCGATGGAGTGCTTGGAACGCGAGCCCTTTGAACTCGTTTTAAGCGACGTGGTCATGCCGGACATGGATGGCTACGAGCTTTATCAAACCGTCAAAAAGAATCGCCCCAAGCTCCCGGTGGTTTTGATGACGGCGTTCAATTACGACAAAGACCATATCATCAAGCGCAGCTGCTTGGAGGGTTTGCAGGGCGTTATTTTTAAAAAACCGGTCAACCCGGCGATGCTTAAAAAAATTCTCTTGCAACAATGTCGCCCCGAGCAAGCTGACCCCGCCACCCTGCCGTACTCACCTCATGCACAAAATACGAACTTGAGCTTAAAAACCGATTAGACGTATCGTGAGCAAAGAAGATTTTTATCACCAAGGGATGGAGTGCTTCGCCCAGGAAAAGCTGGACGACGCCGTGGCCGCTTACCTGCGAGCGCTCGACGAAGATCCTAATTACGCCGACGCTCTCCATGCGTTGGCGATGACCTACGCCCATCAAGAAAAGCTCGACCAGGCGATCGAAGTCGGCAAACGACTCATTGAAGCCTCGCCAGACGATGAACTGGCATACACCAGCCTGTCAATTTTCTACCAGCAGAAAGGCATGATCGCGGAGGCCGAACAGATCGCGGCGAAAGCGAGAACACTCGGTTGGAAGCGTGAGCTGAGCCAGAACAAGAATCCTGGCAAGAGCTAACAGACGGTTTCCAGGCGGTTTTTTATGCCCAGGCGCAGCGCGCCGACCTCCGGGGCCGTAACTTTTCACGCTTGTCATTAACTTACCTGATTTTCATCCAACGCGGTTTTTTTATCGATCTTTTCCCCGCCTTTCAGGGTTCTTGCAGTTTGGATTTGGACTGGATAAGGAGTATTAGCAACGGTGCACTGGCCTGGAAAGCTCGGCTGGCGACGCCGCGGAGAAGTAAGCATGACCCTCGCGACGGACCCGCTGGCAAACCTGGTCAAACTGATCGCCGATGAATCACGCATCGACGCCAAAATTCACGACACACAGGCGGCCCTGACGCTGATCAAGAAACGAGTTTCGGAGTCTCTCGCGCAACACTATATATCGACGCGCGAGTCGAGAATTCAACTTCCGGAGGATCTTATGAGGGAAGAACAATCTTACGAACGTTTGCTTCAAGCCCTGCAGGACATGAAAAACGAGATCGCCAAGCAGATCCGGCCGGTGGAAGAGCAAATCATCCAAGCCAACGTCGAGCATCTGCGCCAAACCTTCGCGCAAGAGAGCCGCCGCCTTTCCAAGTGTCTGGAAGAAATCGATGATAATATCCTTGCCTGCCGGCAGTATCTGCAAGACTACGAGCGCGTTCGTTCCAGCCTCTACGGGTTGAACGATAAACTGATCCAACTGGGAGCGGAGTCGATTCCGATTCCCGACGGGCTGCCGACGGCGGATTTAGGCGAGATCATCCGCCAACGCATCGATCATTTGCGATCCCAGGGAAAAGTATAACTGAAAGTGAAGAATGCGCGCCGATCCGACCTCATATTTCGGCATGTCGCATCTATGCCGTGACCTTTCAAAATGGATTGAAATGGTCAAATCGATTTCACTCGTTTCGCGCTACTTTCCTTCGCTGCGTTTTGGCCGCCCGTCGACTCTCTGGCGGCGGCAGTTTATGATTCCTTGCGCCATCGAAGCCAGGAGCGTGAGGCCTGTTTTGCCGCGCAAGGCGATCCAAGGCTGAGAAGGTCCAATCAACGCTGAGACGCAGCGTCAGACGCGTCGCCTACACCCACCGTCCTATCGGGATGAGGAAACCGAGCGCAAAAGAGACAGTGCCATTGAAAACAATTAGGGTGATCTGAAAAGAACGTCACAACGTAGTAACCAACCTCAGCGTCGCACTCCGCGACAAGCTCAAATTCGCAGTAGCTCTCACCAAAACTATCTAACGAATCCACAAGCGCGGTGTTCCGTCGCGCCGCTCAGAGCGGAAAAGAGCACGTGCGGCAGACCGAGATAAAAGCCCTCAAATCCCAACCGAAAGGGCGAATCGGTGAAGTGAAGGATCAACCAGCTTTGCGCAGCGGTTTGGCTCAGTGTGCCGGTGTGATCGAGCAGCAGAGTGATCCAATAAATGAAAGAGTGCTGGTAGCGAAAAGCGCGGCAGGTGTTGGGCGCGGCATGATGGACAAATCTCGATGCGGCGCTTCGGCATCACCCGCGGATGTTTCTACGGCCGAATCCGCGCCTTTCTGCACAGGAGCTGATAGGTCGGCCCGTCGAGTTCCTCACCCGAAGGCAGTCCGGCTGCGATGCGAAAATTTTTGATCGCGGCGCGTGTGCGGGGGCCGATGATTCCGTCGATTTTACCCGGCGAATAGTTCAAATAGAGCAGAGCGACCTGCGCCGTGCGCGTCTCCAAGTTCGGCAGGGAACCACTGGCGAAACGCGGATACTGCTCGGCGAGTTTGACGTCGTAACGGTTTTGCCAATAGGTCGGGCCGTTGTAGATTTTGGCGAAACCAGTCCAATCTTTCGCTCGCAGTTTTTCCGCCAAGCCGTTGACTTTAAGAAATCCCGCCATGGAAGCAAGCTGAGCATCTTCACCCTTGATCATTGCTTGGACCATTTGTTGTGCGGTTTTGAAGCCCGCCGCAGCATGATTGAAGCCCATCACTTGGCCCATACCCCAAGAGGCCGACTTGAGCGCCGGCTCCGAGCCTAATCTAGCTTTGGCGCAGAGGCGCAAGGCTTTTTTCAATTTGTCATATTGTTCCGATAGCAGGCCGTAACCGCCCGCAGGTCCGGAAATGTCGGGCGCGACCTCGTCGAAGCGGCCGTCTGTGAACTTTCTAAATACGTGACGCTCGAAAAGAATTTGCGGTCGGCGGTCGACGCAGAAGCCGAATCCTTGAGTCAGCCCTGCGGTTTCGATTTCGATGACAGTCCAAATGCAAGCCGCATCGTTGGCGCCTAAACCGAGCATCGCGAGCGCTTTGCTCAATCCGACGCGGGTCAAAGGTTGTCCTTTGCCGACAAATTTCATGGGAAGCCTCCTCGAGATGAATTCGCGCCGTTGCCGTGGCGAATTTCTCAACTCTTAGCACAAATCGAAACAAACCGCGGCGTAAGCGGGCGGGATTTTTTAGAGTGCGGATGAAAAAAATTGGGCGGAGTCTGGTGGTGGTCCCAACGGGACTCGAACCCGTGTTCCCGACGTGAGAGGCCGGTGTCCTAACCGCTAGACGATGGGACCTTGGCTGAGGAGGAAGGACTCGAACCTTCAATCGCCTGATCCAGAGTCAGGTGGCTTACCAATTAGCCGACTCCTCAAGATAGTGCGTGATAAAATTAAAAGAATTACTGGGGAGAGTCAAGTTGACGGATGTAATCGAGAGCGGCGCGCAGGCGTTCAATTGTGCGCTCTTTGCCGAGCACGGCGATGACATCGTGAATTCCGGGGCTGACCGTTCCGCCAGTGAGCGCGACGCGCACCGGCTGGGCAAGCTTGCCCATTTGCAGGCAATGGGTTTCAAGAACATCGGCGAATATTTTCTCGACGGCCGGCGCATCGAAGTCCGCGAGGGTGGATAATTTTTGGGCCAAATCTTTGAGCGGCGCGGCGACGTCAGGCGTCAAAAATTTCCTTGCTGACTTTTCATCTAAGGTGATGTCATCGCTTAAATAATAGCGGGCGGCGTCGACCAAATCGGCGAGAGTTTTGGCGCGCTCTTGAAGCGTCGCGATCATCCGCGCCAGCCATACCTTATCCTGTGGCACCGGCAGACCCTTGGCTGCGATGTAGGGCCCGATTTCCTCGGCCAGCTGAGCCGGTGAACGAGACTTGAGATAGTGGAAGTTGACCCAGAGAAATTTCTCCGGGTTGAAAACTCCCGCCGATTTTCCGACGTTTTCGAGGGAAAACTTCTCGATCAGTTCTGCGCGCGAAAAAATTTCCTGGTCGCCATAGGACCAAGCGAGGCGCACTAGATAATTGACCACCGCCTCGGGAAAATAGCCCATGTCGCGATAAGCCATCACTGAGGTGGCGCCATGACGCTTGCTCAGGCGCGCCTTGTCAGTGCCAAGGATCAGCGGCACATGGGCGAATTGTGGCAGCTCTCGCCCTAAAGCTTGGTAAAGCTGGATTTGCCGCGGCGTGTTCGATAGATGGTCGTCGCCGCGAATGATATGGGTAATGTTCATGTCGATATCATCCACGACCACGCAAAAATTGTACGTTGGCGTGCCGTCGGAGCGGGCGATAATCAGATCGTCGAGCTCGCGGTTGTCGAAAGCGACTTCGCCTTTGATCAGGTCCTTGACTACGGTCGTACCCTCGTTGGGGGAGCGGAAGCGAACGGTGAATGGACGGTCGGTGGGCAGGGCCGGGATCAAACCCTCGGTCGGACGGCAGGTGCCGTCATACATCGGTTTTTGTTTTGCCTTCATCGCTGCTTGTCGCTTGGCGTCCAGCTCCGCGGGCGTGCACGTGCAAGGATAAGCCTTCCCCCTCGCCAGCAGCTCTTGGATCTTTACCTCGTAACGCGGATAACGCTCAGTCTGGTAAAACGGGCCCTCGTCGTAGTCGAGCTCCAGCCAACGCATGGCGTCCAAGATCGCTTGGATCGCCTCCGGAGTGGACCGCTCGCGGTCCGTGTCTTCGATCCGCAGGATGAATTTGCCGCCATAGTGACGCGCGAAAAGGTAATTGAACAGCGCAGTGCGCGCACCGCCGATATGCAAATAGCCAGTTGGACTGGGAGCAAAGCGGGTGCGAATCGGAATCATGGCGGTAAGCTAACAGGGCACGGAAAAGGCGTCAACGGTGCGTTAAAAATCCGTTTTGATTATGTTATTATTAAATCGTTTTTCGAGGAGAAAAGCCTGTGGACACAAAGGCAGTGGGGGATGATACTAAAGCGGCGGCGGCTAGCGGTGACGGCGCCCCTTCCCATTTTATCCGCAATATCGTTACCGAGGATCTCAAAGCAGGTAAAAACCAAGGTCGAGTGCACACCCGGTTTCCCCCGGAGCCAAACGGCTATCTTCACATTGGACATGCCAAATCAATCTGCCTCAATTTCGGTTTAGCGAACGAGTTTGACGGGCTCTGCAATCTTCGTTTCGACGATACGAACCCGAGCAAAGAAGACGTCGAGTATGTCGAATCGATCAAGGAAGATGTTCGCTGGCTCGGGTTCGAATGGGACGAGCGCGAGTTCTACGCTTCGGATTACTTCGATCGGCTGTACGAGTTTGCGCTGCAGCTGATCACAGCCGGCAAGGCTTTTGTCTGCGACCTGACTGCCGATCAAATGCGCGAATATCGCGGTACTCTGACCGAGCCGGGGAAGAACAGCCCCTTTCGGAACCGCTCGGTCAAAGAGAATCTCGACCTCTTTGA
Source organism: Chloroflexota bacterium (assembly GCA_050257635.1). Taxonomy (GTDB): domain Bacteria; phylum Desulfobacterota; class Binatia; order UBA9968; family UBA9968; genus DP-20. The sequence goes on along the minus strand of JBLMXG010000226.1, from coordinate 4,221 downwards.
GCGCATGCGCGCCGGTGAATATCCCGACGGCAGCCGGACACTGCGCGCCAAGATCGACATGGCCTCTCCCAATATCAATCTGCGCGATCCGGTCATGTATCGTGTGCTACGGGCGACCCACCATCGTACCGGCGACAAGTGGTGCGTCTATCCGACCTACGATTTCGCCCATGGCCAGTCGGACTCTATCGAAGGGATCACCCACTCGATCTGCACTCTGGAGTTCGAGGATCACCGGCCGCTCTACGACTGGTTCCTCGACCAGCTCGGAATACATCATCCGCAGCAGATCGAGTTTGCACGCTTGAACCTAACGTATACAGCCTTGAGCAAACGCAAGCTGTTGCAGTTGGTGCAGCAAAGCATCGTCGACGGCTGGGACGATCCGCGCATGCCGACGCTGGCGGGCATCCGTCGCCGCGGCTATACGCCGGAAGCGATCCGCAACTTTTGCGAGCGCATCGGCGTGGCCAAACGCAACAGCGTAGTCGACATTGCCATGTTGGAGCATTGCCTGCGCGAAGACCTGAATAAACGTGCGCCGCGCGTGATGGCGGTGCTCCGACCGATCAAGTTAGTTTTAGAGAATTATCCTGAGGACCGGGTCGAGGAATTAGAAGCGGTCAATAATCCCGAAGACCCGAGCATGGGAACGCGCAGAGTGCCGTTTTCGCGGGAGCTCTATATTGAGCAAGATGATTTTCGCGAGGAACCGCCCAAGGGCTTTTTCCGCCTCGCTCCCGGCAAGGAAGTCCGCTTGCGCTACGCGTACATCATCAAGTGCACCGGCGTTGTCAAAGATATGATCACGGGCGCGATTACCGAATTGCGCTGCACCTACGATCCCGAAACCAAGAGCGGTTCCTCCAAGAGCAACCGCAAAGTCAAGGCAACCATCCACTGGGTTTCGGTGGGTCATGCGCGTGAAGCCGAAGTCCGGCTCTACAATCATCTCTTTGTCAAAGAGGACCCCGAGGATGTTCCCGAAGGAACCGATTGGCTCGCCAACATCAATGCCAAATCTTTGGAACGGCTGACATCGTGCCGCGTCGAGCCGTTTCTTGCCAACGCAAAGCCCGGCGAACGATATCAGTTCGAGAGGCTCGGTTATTTTTGCGTTGACGGCAAAAAATCTCCCACCAATCGGTTGATCTTCAACCGATCGGTGACCTTGCGGGATACGTGGGCGAAGATGGAAAAGAGCGGCAAAAAAGCTTAGTCGTATTTGAGCACCGGTCGCACCAAAGACTTCATCATATTGAATTATTTGCCGACCACGAGGGCTTTACCACTGGAGATGCCCAAACATTCTTTCTCAAATTGGGGTTTTGCATCGACGTAGGATTCAACGATTCCCAGCCGATGTAACAATTTGACGATTTGAAAGGCAATATCGATTTGGCCCGGCAGAAACCCGTTATTTGCAGAAAATGGGTATTTGTGGTGGTTGTCGTGCCATTCGCCGGCCAAATAACCATAAAACCGTTGATTTAGGGCAAAAGTCTTCGTATCGAACTCCCAACCCTTTATCTTGTGATGTCGAAAATTCCCACCGTGCCCCCGCCAATTGAAATCGCGCATGAGAAAAGTTGTGCTAAAAATTGCTGAGTACCAAGCGAGCAGGTAAGAATGACCCCCAACAACAAAGATGACTAGTGCCCATAACACCTGAGAAAGCAAAGTTCGTAGAAAATAATGTAGGGGATTCTCTACCGAAGCAGTTTTAAGAAAATCCTCGTAACTATTTACTGGTATCGGAATGTGTTTAAGGCTTTGAATTAGCGAGTTGTACTCCTTTTCAGAAATCGAGGTGTTAATTTTTTGGCTTGATTCAGCGGCCAAGTAACTTCCCAACCATCCTAAATGAGGACCATAGGGGTCTCCAGGCTTTTCTGCGCGCTGATGGTGTATCCTGTGTGGAATTGCGTAGCATTCCTCTCTCAATAAGAGCGGGTTAGACCATAAGAAAAATTTTGTATATTGGTCCCGACGCAGCTTCATAGATGCATGCGAACAAAAACGATGATACCAGATTGTATTATAAATTGTACCGAGAATGTTTACCGTACCGACAACAAACAAAACTGTGGCCAGCGAGGCATGCCACAAGATAAAAACTACAAAACAAAAAAAGGTTACGATATGAAAAACTGAGTACAACGTGATTAGTAGCCTTGTGCGATTGCGAACACAGTTTATTGAGTCCATCCACTCAGCAACGGCCTCAGATATGCTCGGCCTATGGGATTTGCCGCATGGGCCCGTATACCCAAAGGTTGGTTCGGAGATTAGTTCCTGAATGATGGTTCCGTACATACGGGTGAAGGATTCATTTTCTTTAGACTCTTGCGCTTGTACTTGTAATTGTCGCAACTGAATTGTCGCGGGGTTAAAACGATGAGCACGCTAGAGTTGATCATGAGGCCCTTGTATGCTTTTGACCCTTCCAAAAAAGTTCTACGCCTCTTTTGAAGCGCGTCATGAGATTGTTAACTTCACGCTGCGCCTGTGTGCGGGTTAGGTACTCTAAGATTCTTCCTAAGATCCCCCATGGAAGTGCAGCTCTTATTCTAATAGTCATATAAGTAGAATTTGTTCCCGCCTCATTGAATTTCATGTCATACTGGAAGGATCTATAATCGCCCGTAACTTGCTGCATTTCAGAGAGGTTATTACTATCGAGTTTTGTTAACTCTGTTATCAGACGAAAAGTAACTCCAAAGGATCGATATGCCATTCTATATCGTGATCCGGGCCGTTTAGGAGGCGGCATGAGTGGGGTGAATTCCAAGATGCCATCACCAGGAATCCACTCCTGTAGGCGATCTTGATCGGTATAGTATTCAAATGCCGCAGCGAGGGGGACATCGACCGGTATTTTTTTAGATACATCAATCATGGCACCTTTTCCTCTTCACGGCGTCCCTCGTGCACTAAAAATTATATTGAAGCTGAAAGGCTACAAAGTGTTGAAATGTTTCATACTTGTCTTTACCAGATAAGCCCGGCGCCGGAATGGCGGACGCATCACCGCCTGTCTCGAGAACGTTGTTTAAGACTCGCCTCGTTTTGTAAAACACCGGCATATAGCTCAACGACGTCTTTAGGTTTCTCCAGCGGTAGCTGACCCCTCCGTTCAGGGTGAGCAAATCCGCTCCCGGAATTGCGGGGCTGAGTGTTTTGTTAGGTGTAGGTGATTCGTCGAGTATTATACCAGCTCTGAGCTCTATCGATTCGTTTAATTTGTAACGTGTTCCGAAACGGATCGTACTGGTATCCTTCCATTTTTGTGGTATGAAGAAGCCGGTTATTAAGCCACCGAGGAGCGGTGTGTCAAAGCTCGCCTTTAGATGATCGAATTGGCTCCAGTGAGTGTGATCGTAAACTAGTTCTACGGCCCACTTTGGATTTATCTCCCAGTTTGCACCTAAACTGATTAATTGTGGAAGCGGAACGTGGGTGCCGTGAGCTTTGGTCGATGTCACAGGTCCAATGCCAAATTTAACGTCCCCGCCATCAAAATTTAAATCTACCTTGCTCCTGTATGTGAAACCGATTTTAACAGAGTCGATAGGTTTGACTATGAAACCAAAATTATAGGCATAGCTATCGTCTGTCCCTGTTAATCGTAAGTGCCCTTCAGGTCCTCCAAGGAAGATGGAGCGTGTAAGCACTGCGGAGGAATGCACGTAACTGACACCTCCGCCAAGTGAGAACCATGAAGTTGGTTGCCAGGCGACGCTAGGAGTAACGTACATGGTTCGAAGTTCGCTTCGAATCGATGCAAAACGAGTTATACCACGTTCATCGTATGTCGTAGCGAATCCAAACGGCGAATAGATGCCCATACCTAATGTCAGATTTTTTCCTGGTAACCGATAATTCGCAAACAATGTAGGGAGAAATGAGTCGTCATGTTTGTTTTTTGCACTTACTCCGCCGTTTGTAATCCTGCTTATAGTATTAATGTAAATAGCATCGGCGGTTACTTGGTTTTCTTTCACTTCTGTTAGTGCGGCGGGATTATAGAAAACCGCTGATGCATCGTCCACTCCGGCTGTTAAGGCGCCTGCTTGACCTATTGCCTCGGTTGTTTGCAGCGGAATCGAATACCCTCCCCCGAACGCTGCCGAGGTGGTTATCGCGAAAATTATAGTGAAAACAGCTACTTTTGCTGCAGGCAGTCCCGGCATACTTGGCGCTCCCTCTTCGCTAGAATGA
>JBLMXG010000225.1:0-36606 GCA_050257635.1 Chloroflexota bacterium | reverse complement strand
TTAGTGCTGTTCTCCCGCGACGTGCTCAAACGCAACCCTAACGCGACGGTGATTTCCGAAGTGAAATGCTCCCAGCGTCTGTACGATGACATCGCCAAAAACGGCGGCCAAGCGATCATGTGGAAGGCGGGCCACTCCTTGCTCAAGGCGAAGATGAAAGAAACGGGGGCGCTGCTCGCCGGCGAGATGAGCGGGCATATGTTTTTCAAGGAGCGCTACTTCGGATTCGACGACGCGATTTACGCGTCGCTCCGCCTGCTCGAGATTCTTGCCAAGTCGGGACAGCCCCTGTCGCGCATGCTCGCCGACCTGCCGGCAAGCGTGTCGACGCCGGAAATTCGCGTCGATTGTCCGGACGATAAAAAGTTCATCATCGCGGCGAAGGCCACCGAATACTTCCGCCGCCACTTCGATGTCGTCGACGTCGACGGCGTGCGGGTGAAGTTCTCCGAGGGTTGGGGATTGATCCGCGCTTCCAACACTCAGCCCGCACTCGTGCTGCGCTTCGAGGCCCGTTCCGAGTCCAAGCTCGCGGAGTATCGCGCCCTGATTGAAAACAAGCTCGCGGAGTTCGAGAGGTCCTAGACCGCGAAATGGCGGGCGCGATCGTCATCAAAGGTGCGCGGGTCCATAACCTAAAAAACCTCGATCTGGAAATTCCGCGCGACCGGCTCGTCGTTGTCACCGGCGTGTCCGGTTCGGGAAAATCCTCGCTTGCTTTCGACACTCTCTTCGCGGAAGGGCAGCGGCGCTATCTCGAATCTCTGGGCGCCGACGCGCGGCAGCTTTTGCAGCGCATAGAGAGACCCGATGTGGATGGGATTGAAGGGCTCTCTCCGACCATCGCCATTCAGCAACACCCAGGGCAGGCCGGCCCACGCTCGACGGTCGGCACGATGACCGACGTTTATGATTTTCTCCGGCTGCTGTTCGCGCGCACCGGCCAACCCCACTGCCCGCGATGCGGGCGCGAGATAAAAGCCTTCACCGTCGAACAGGTGATCGAACAGTTGCTGACGCTGCCGGCTCAGACGCGAATCCTGGTTCTCGCGCCGCTTCCTGCGCCGACTGGCGGCGCTTCCGCCGAGCGGCTACGCGAATTGCTTCGGCAGGGGTTTACCCGAGTCCTGGTTGATGGCGCGCTGCGCGAGCTTGACGATGCGATCGACCTTAACGCCGCGCACCGTGTCGATCTTGTCATCGATCGCGTGGTCATGCGCGAGGGCATCGAGCGCCGGCTGGCGGATTCGCTCGAAGTCGCATCGCGCCACGGCGATCGAGTGATTAAAGTCCACATTCTCAACGGAGGCGAAAGCAGTCCGGGCCGGGAAATTTTGTTCAGTCAAAAGTTTGTTTGCGTCGATTGCGGCAGCACGCTGCCAGAGATTACTCCGGGCTTATTTTCATTCAACAGCCCGCAGGGCGCCTGTCCGGCATGCAACGGCTTGGGTGTGACGGCCAAGCTAGACAAACGCGCTGGGAAAAATTTGCTCGAAGAACAGGCGCCGTGCGGCGAATGCAGCGGCACTCGGCTCACCAAAGCCAGTCTCTCGGTGCGCATCGCCGGCCGCGACATTGCGGAGATGTCGGCCTGGACAATCTCCGAAGCGAGCGAATTTTTCGCCGCCGTAAAATTCAGCGAGGAGCATTTGACCGTCGGGCAAAAGATCGTCGTCGAGATCATTCTCCGGTTGCGCGTCATGGCGCAACTGGGACTGGACTATTTAACCCTGGACCGTTCGTCGTTGACTCTTTCGGGCGGCGAATCACAGCGTTTGCGTCTGGCGACTCAAATCGGCGCAGCAATGGCGGGAGTTCTCTACATCCTCGACGAGCCAAGCATCGGTTTACACCAGCGCGACAACGGAAAATTACTAGAGCTGCTTAAACAATTGCGCGATGTCGGCAACTCGGTGCTAGTGGTCGAGCATGACCGTGAAACCATGCTCGCTGCGGACTATGTCATCGATATGGGACCGGCTGCCGGGGTTCACGGCGGGGAAGTGGTGGCTCATGGGACGCTCGCGGAGATTCTCCGCGATGAAAAGTCGCTTACCGGACGCTATCTGTCGGGAGCTTTGCAAATTACTGCGCCGAGCGATCATCGCGTGGGCGATGGATTTCTCATCGTCAAAAATGCGCGCGTCCATAATCTCAAAAATATTACAGCGCGGATCCCCATTGGCGCTCTGACTTGCGTTACCGGGGTCTCAGGCGCGGGTAAAAGCACTCTGGTGATGGATGTGCTATTACCTGCGACTGTGAGCCTGCTGGCCCAAGGCGCTGCAAAGAGTTCCATTCAGGCGGAGGTTATCGGGTGGGACAATTTCGACCGCGTCGTCGGTGTGGATCAAACGCCTATTGGCCGTACGCCGCGCTCGAGTCCGGCGACCTACACCGGGGTTTTCGATCATCTGCGGGCGCTATTCGCGCAGTTGCCCGAGGCGCGGCTGCGGGGATATGGCGCCGAGCGCTTTTCGTTCAACAAGAGCGGCGGGCGTTGTGAGGTCTGCAGCGGTGACGGTGTCACCCGCGTGGAAATGTATTTTCTCCCCCAAGTCTTCGTGACCTGTACAGCATGCAAAGGCCGGCGTTTCAACCGTGAGACCCTGCAGATCAAATACAAAGGCTTAAGTATCGCCGATGTTTTAGAGTTGACCGTCGACCAAGCGCTGGAGCTACTCAACACTATCCCGCCGATTCACGATCGCTTGCGAATTTTGCGCGACATCGGTTTGGGCTATTTGCGCCTGGGCCAAGCCGCCTCGACGTTGGCCGGCGGCGAGGCTCAGCGCGTCAAGCTGGTGCGAGAATTGGCGCGGCGATCGACCGGCCGCTCGCTTTATGTTCTCGACGAGCCGACCGCCGGTCTGCACTTCGACGATGTCAAGAAACTTTTAGAGCTACTTAACCGTCTAATTGAGTTGCGCAACACGGTAGTGGTGATCGAACATAACCTGGACGTCATCAAGTGTGCAGACCATATTATCGATCTGGGACCGGAAGGGGGTCCGGGCGGCGGCGAAGTCATCGCTCAGGGGAGCCCCGAAGAAGTTGCCGGGACTCCGACCTCCTACACGGGTCGGTACTTGCGAGCCTTGCTGAAGGTGACTTAGATCAGCTTCGGTTTGCCTAATCGATGGGCAAACATTCGATTTAACGGTGTCTGGCGGAGGTTTTTACGACTTATCAGGGTTGACTTGGTAGGTTCTTTTGGCTAGGTTAATATCAGACTAATTTGGTCTGTAATCGTCCATTCGTGGTTTCTAAGGCGCAATGAATGAAAGTTAACCCACCGATTTATTTGGATAATCACGCAACCACGCAAGTCGATCCGCGGGTGTTGGAGGCAATGCTTCCCTACTTTACAGAAAGGTTTGGCAACGCCGCGAGTAAAAGCCATGCATTTGGATGGGAGGCCGAAGCAGCGGTCGACACGGCGCGTGAGCAGGTGGCCAAGCTCGTCGGGGCTTCTTCGCCGCGGGAAATTGTGTTTACCAGCGGTGCTACGGAATCCGACAACTTGGCGATCAAGGGGGTCGCTGAAGCCTATCGCGATAACGGCGATCACATCGTAACCTGCGTGACCGAGCACAAGGCGGTTCTCGACAGTTGTAAGGTTCTGGAGAAGCATGGATTCCGCGTGACGTATTTACCGGTGGATGCCGCTGGGTTCGTCGATTTGCAGCGATTAAACGATGCGCTCACCGACAAGACTATCCTGATCTCGATTATGGCCGCCAACAACGAGATTGGCACGATTCAACCGATGCAAGAGATCGGTCGTTTGGCCAAAGCCAGAGGCGTTCTGTTTCACAGCGACGCGACCCAGGCGGTGGGTAAGATTCCGATTAATGTGGAATCCATGGGTATCGACTTGCTCTCGCTGACGGCACACAAGATGTATGGCCCTAAAGGAATCGGCGCACTTTACGTTCGTGCGGCCAAGCCGCGGGTAAGAGTGTCCCCTCTCATCGACGGTGGCGGTCATGAGCGCGGCATGCGGTCGGGCACTCTCAACGTCGCTGGAATCGTGGCGCTCGGCACGGCTTGCGAGCTTTCTCAAAACGAAATGGGCGCGGAGGGGGAGCGCTTGACGGCGCTGCGGGAGCGGCTGAAGCGTGCGATTTTTGACCGGCTCGAAGATGTTCGCATCAACGGTGATCCCTTGCGGCGGTTGCCGGGCAATCTGAACCTGAGTTTCGCATATATCGAGGGCGAATCGCTGATGATGGGACTCAAGGAGATCGCCGTTTCCACCGGCTCGGCCTGCACTTCGGCGAGCCTGGAGCCGTCTTACGTGCTCAAAGCGATTGGGCTCGAGGATGCGTTGGCCCACGCTTCGATTCGTTTTGGCATCGGCCGCTTCAATACTGCTGATGAAATCGATTACACGGTTCAACGGATTGTCGAAGAAGTACAGCGTCTCCGAGCGATTTCTCCGGTTTATCGGGCGAAATTGAGCAAGCTTCGGAAGAATCAACAGAGCGAGCTCAGTCGTCAGGAAATATTTTCGTAGAGATTCAACCAAAGGGAGGTTAAAAGTCATGGCCATGGGAATCAGCCTCACCGAACGCGCTGCGGCGCGGATCAAGGAGCTGATTGCCGCCGACAGCCGGGACGGTCAAGGATTGCGAGTTAAAGTGGTCGGCGGTGGTTGCTCGGGGCTTCAATATAAAGTCGACTTCGACACGCCCAAAGGAACCGACAAGGTGTTCGAGAAGGATGGCGCCAAAGTTTTGGTGGACATGAAAAGTTTGCTTTACCTGACCGGTACGGAGCTCGATTATAAGGACGAATTGATGCAGTCGGGCTTTGTCTTCCAAAATCCGAACGTTAAGAAAGCCTGCGGTTGCGGCGCCTCGTTCACGGTTTAGATCGTCAGGAAGTGGAATCATGAAAACAGCGACAAGCACGGTCGAAGATCTCGCTCGGCGCGAGTACAAGTACGGTTTCGTCACCGATATTGAAGCCGACACCGTTCCGCCGGGTCTCGACGAAGACGTTATCCGCCTCATTTCCGCGAAAAAAAACGAACCGGAGTTCATGCTCGATTGGCGTCTTAAGGCTTACCGTCATTGGACCAAGCTGGAGAAAACGCAAGCCGAGCCCAAGTGGGCGATGGTGCATTATCCGCCCATCGACTACCAGGCGATTCGTTATTATTCGGCGCCAAAATCGAGGCGCGATAGGCCCAAAAGCCTGGACGAGGTCGATCCGGAGTTGCTCCGGATGTACGAAAAGCTAGGTATTCCCCTCAAAGAGCAGGAGGCACTGGCCGGCGTCGCGGTCGACGCAGTTTTCGACAGCGTCTCGGTGGCGACGACGTTTAAGGGGAAGCTCGCCGAGCTCGGTGTCATCTTTTGCTCGTTTTCCGAGGCGGTGCAGAATCACCCCGACCTGGTGCAAAAATACCTGGGCTCGGTGGTTCCCTACACCGATAACTTTTTTGCGGCGCTCAACTCTGCGGTGTTCAGCGACGGATCGTTTTGCTTCATTCCCAAAGGGGTGCGCTGTCCGATGGAGCTTTCGACCTATTTCCGCATTAACGCGGCGGAAACCGGCCAGTTCGAGCGCACGCTGATCGTCGCCGAAGAAGACGCCACCGTGAGCTACCTCGAAGGCTGTACGGCCCCCATGCGCGATAAAAATCAACTGCATGCCGCGGTGGTGGAGCTGGTCGCGCATCGAGACGCCCAGATCAAATACTCTACGGTACAGAATTGGTACCCCGGCGATGCCGAAGGCAGGGGTGGCATTTACAATTTCGTGACCAAGCGCGGCAAATGCCTGGGCGAGCGCTCAAAGATTTCCTGGACGCAGGTTGAAACCGGCTCGGCGATCACTTGGAAATATCCCAGCTGCATTTTGCAGGGCGACGATTCCATCGGCGAATTTTATTCGGTCGCATTGACTAATAATTACCAGCAAGCCGATACCGGCACCAAAATGATCCACATCGGCAAGAACACCAAGAGCACGATCATCTCCAAGGGCATCTCGGCCGGTCACGGCCAGAATACCTACCGCGGCCTGGTGAAGATTATGAGGGGCGCCAGCGGCGCGCGGAACTATTCGCAGTGCGACTCGTTGTTACTGGGCGACAAGTGCGGCGCCCATACTTTTCCTTATTTGGAGGTTTTGAATAACGCATCGCAGGTCGAGCACGAGGCCTCGACCTCGAAAATCGGCGAGGATCAGCTGTTTTATTGTAAACAGCGGGGCCTGTCGACGGAGGATGCGGTCAATCTGATCGTCAACGGTTTCTGCAAGCAGGTGTTTAAAGAACTGCCGATGGAATTTGCCGTGGAAGCGCAGAAGCTTCTCGGGGTGAGCTTGGAGGGCAGCGTTGGTTAAGCGTCACCGTGTCGGCCCTGTCGGATAATCGAATAGCTGAAGCCATGTCAGACGAAATTTACTTCGACTATAACGCGACCACGAGGGTGCTGCCCGAAGTCGCGGAAGCGATGATGCCGTTCTACACGGAGCAGTATGGCAATCCATCGAGCATTCATCGTTTTGGCAACCAGGTCGGTGCCAGAATCGCCGAGGCGAGGGCGCAGGTCGCCGCGCTCATTGGCGCCGCCGATCCGGTGGAAGTCATTATTACCAGCTGCGGCACCGAGGGCGATAACGCGGCGATCCGCGGGATGCTCGAAGCTCGGCCGGACAAGCACCATATCGTTACCACGCAGGTTGAACATTCCGCGGTGCTCGGACTATGCCAGCACCTGGAAAAAAAAGGCTACCGCGTGACTTGGCTGAGTGTCGACGGCGAAGGCGGCATGGACCTCGACGAACTGCGCGCCGCCTTGACCGACGACACAGCGGTGGTGTCGGTCATGTGGGCCAATAACGAAACCGGGGTGATCTTCCCGATCGAACAGATCGGCGCGATCGTGCGATCCAAGGGTATTCCGTTCCACGTGGACGCCGTGCAAGCCGCCGGCAGGCTGCCGCTCGGGGTCAAAGACTTGCCGATAGACCTTTTGACGATCTCGGGCCATAAATTTTATGCGCCCAAAGGGGTCGGTGCGCTTTTCGTGCGGCGCGGGATCACCTTCCCGCCATTCATGATCGGCGGTCATCAGGAGCGCAACCGCCGCGCGGGCACGGAAAACGTCGCGGGTATCATCGGCATGGGTAAAGCGGCGGAGATCGCGCTAAGCCGAATGGCGGAAGATTCGGTACGGATCGGCCTGTTGCGTGATCAGCTTGAAACCTTATTGCTCGAATCCTGTCCGGACAGCCGGGTGAATGGCCGGGGGCAGCCACGCTTGCCGAATACATCGAACATCAGTTTTCGCTATTTGGAAGGCGACTCGATTCTCGTGCTGCTGGACCAGGAGGCCATTTGTGCTTCGACCGGTTCCGCATGCACGGCGGGTTCCTCGGACCCCTCGCATGTGCTGCGGGCGATGAAGGTGCCGGCGGATTGGCTGCAGGGCGCAGTCCGTTTCAGCTTGGGCCGCTTTAATACCGAAGAAGAAGTTCTTTATGTGAACCAAAAGGTGCCGGCGATCGTCCAACGGCTGCATGGACTTTCTGCCTTGGGCAAACTGGGCGGTCAACCGGAGCCGCAAACGGAACGACGCACGACGACCGCCGTCGGAGCAAGGGGGTAGAATTCTATGGGGCTCATGCAGATACCGCGGCGTGTGGACTACGGCTTACGCGCGGTGATTTATCTGTCAGATCAGCGGCCGGGAAAATGTTGCTCCATTGCGGAGATCGCCAAACACCAGGGTATGCCGAAAAAGTTTTTGGAAAAAATAATTCAGGACCTGGTTCGCCGTGGCTTGATCACCTCCAAGCGGGGCGCTTCGGGAGGTTACCTGCTGGCGCGCCCGCCCGAAGCGATCTCGTTTTGTGACGTCATCGAAGCCATTGAAGGGCCGATCTCGGTCAACGCCTGTTTAGACCATGCTTTGGGCTGCGATCAGATCCCGCGCTGCACGATGATCGGCGTGTGGAGCGAGGTGCAGCGCAGCGTGACTGAAGTGCTCAGTCGGACGACCATCGCCGCCTTGCGCCAGCCGGCCTGCAAGGAAATTGTCGGCGCTTCTTCTCTTTCGAGTGCGGCTTAAACCGGAACAATTTAGCGGCTCGACCGGATGCAAGCCGTACCCTCACGGGAGGTGAGTTTTATGAGTTATGACAGTGGACTCAGCATGGAAGAACGGGTGACTTCGCTGTTCCAGCCGGATACGCTTTTGCCGGACCAGTATCTCGATACTTTCCGGCGCAAGTTGCATCTCGAGCCGGAAAAGAAACTAATGCTGGCGATTCTCGAAGATGCCATCGCTTGCTATCAAAAATATCTATTCGCCCGCGATAGCAAGGGCAAGGCACTCTTTCAGGAGGCCGAAGAGTGGATGGAGGTAGTCGACAGCGAAGGCATCTTTGCATTTGATAGTGTTTGTGAATCCTTGGGTTTGAATCCCGATTATCTCCGACGCGGCATGATCGAGTGGAAGAACACGGCACTCGCCCAGCACACCCAGGCGAAAGTGTATCAACTTACACCGCGGGCGCGAAAGGTTAAACGAGGTGTTCCCGGCCCACGACGAGCAAGGCAGCGTTTGCGGCGGGCGTCCAGCCGGTAACGCGGCCCGGCATTGACAGATGATGCGCGGCGGCGATGGCAGTTAGCTGTCGCCGCCGTTTTATTGCCAGGTGTTCTCGTTCCCTTGAAAAGCTCGACAAACGAATTCATAGATGAGTGATGGTTAAAAGAAAGGGCCGCTCCGCATTCGGTAGGTTTTGTTACGCTCTAAGATACCGGATCGGCGAGTATGCGCTGCGCGGTTTCGTCGCAAGCTTGCCCTACGTCCCTTACCGCTGGGTCATGTTGTTTACGTGCTCGATGGCGCGCGTGACCTTCTGGTTGCTCTGGAGCTACCGCAAACGGATGGAAGAAAACGTCGCGGCGGTCTTCGCTGGCGAAATACCTGCGGCGAGGAACCGCGAGGACTTGGTTTGGCGCGCTTGGTTGAATTTTGCCCGTGGCGTGCTCGAAACGACTGCGGTGATGCATTTCTCCAAGGAGAGAATTCTCTCGACCGTGGCTTTGGAAGGAGAGGAGCATATCAAGCAGGCGCTTGAGATGGGCAAAGGGGTTTTGGCCTTGAGCGCCCACTTGGGCAGCTTCACCATGATCGGCGTGCGCCTGGCGGTGTCCGGCTATCCGTTCAGCGTCGTGGTGAAGCAGCCCGCCGACGAGAGCTTTACGAAGCTTGTGGATGGTTATCGCGCTCAGCTCGGTATCCACACGATATCGGCCAAGCCGCGGCGAGAGGCCGTTCGCGGCATTCTCAAGGCCTTGCGCGACAATCGCATCGTTCTGGTCATTGCCGATGAGTTCAAGTCCGGCGACGTCATCGTCGATTTCTTGGGCATGAAGGTGCCGGCACCGCGCGGGCCAGCGACCCTCGCTTTGCGCACGGGCGCGGCAACCCTGCCGATGTTTGCGACACGAGGCGCAGCGGGCGCGTTAACTCTTAAGGTCGGGCCGCCGATTGCACCGCTTCTTCGCGAGGACCCGGAAGCCAGCGTGATCGCAACGACTGAGCTTTACACGCGGCATATTGAGGCCGCGATTCGAAAATTTCCCGATCAATGGAACTGGCTCGGGTTGCCGCGACGCGACCGAAAGTTGTCCCGCGCGGAGATGGCGCGTCGCCGCAAACAGGCGCATGCCAAAACGGCTTCCCGTAGTGTTCCTTCAGACCGAGCCGGTACTGACGCTTCTTCGCCGTAGTTTCCCGCCCAGGCTGTCGAAAGAGCGCTGTATGGGTGTTGCCAAGCTTGGCGCGCGCGGAACCTTTTTAGAATTAGTCAGATCCGTTCATTCCCCAATGACCCGGCTTGGCTTTCAAGCCGTCTCAGGACCTGGCTTTTGACTAACTGCTTAGAGCTTCGAATCGAAACCGGGATTTAGAATCGGCTTTCGCTCGGTGTCTTCCAGATAACGCATGAAGCGGTATTTGTTTTCAATCTCGTCGAGCTTGAGCGCCGGCAAGTTTGCAGGCTGACCCGGTTGAACCTTCACGGCGATCAAGGTCAATTCTGCGCGATTCCAGGCGCGCGTGAATTCGGCGCGAAATTCTTCCGGCGATTGCACCCATGAGGCCTGTGAGTAACCCGCGCCTCTGGTCATGGCCACGGCGTCGCACTCGCGCGATGCGGTGGCGGTGCCGCCGGACGCTTCATAGATTTCGTTGTCGAAGAGCAGGTGAATTAGATTGCCGGGATGCTGCGAGGCGATCGTCGGCAAGCCGCAAAGATTCATCAAAAAGGCGCCGTCTCCATCAATGGCGATGACTTTGCGTTGCGGCAATGCGATGGCGAGGCCGGCGGCAATGGATGACACCAGGCCGAGGGTGCGGGTTTTTAAGTTGCCGTCGCTCGGGCGTAAAGCCCACCATTCGCGGGCGCCCCAACCTGTGCAAACGGCCAGCGCGTCGCCCGCGTCGCCGGCAATCGCTTTCAAATAATCATAGCGTTGCATCATTTCACACCCAGTACGCTTTTCGTCAGCAGCACCGCGACCGGCTTTTTGGAATCATCGGCCAAGATCTGCGCGCCGCGCAGGGTTTCGTCGATCTCTTCTCGCTTGCGCAAAACGTAGCTACGAAAGCCCATCGCTTGGAGCACCGGTTCGGTGACCGCGCCAAGCGTGGTAAAGCCGCGATCGCCGATATCGCCAGCATAGTAGATTAGCATCAAAATAGGGATTTGGAATTGCAGCGAGGTCGTGGTTAGTGCGTTGCAGCTGTTCAAGAAGCCGGCGTTCTGCATGATGATCGCGGTTTTTTTACCGGCCAGATAGGCGCCCGCGCAGATGCCGACACCTTCTTCTTCGCGGCAGAGCGGCACATGTTTGAGATCCGTGTCGCGTTCCACTGCGCGAATCAGCTCGATCATCTTTTCGTCGGGCAAAGTCGCGATAAAATTGATGCCGGCTTTTTTAAGCCCACCAAGAATTACCGCCGCCGATGTTTTTGCAATTTGCTCTTCCATGGAACTCCTAAATCACTTGCGTAACGCTCGGGTTATATCGCATTTTGCCGACTGGATCACCAGCATCACCGCTACTGCGAATGAATCCAACTTGTCAAGCTACATCGCGCCAACGCAGCCGCGATACTCTCTTGACACCCGGAGAGCAAGCCCTATATTGAACCGAAAAAGCGTTATGACGGAAAACGAAGTAAAGGTCAGCGCGCACCATGTTTGGGTTGGCGGTGAGGACCGGCAGGTTCATTTGGGTCTCACCAACTACGTCCAGGCTGCGCTCGGTACGGTCATTTCCGTGGATCTCCCCGACGTGGGAGATCAAATCGAAGAGGGCGAAATCTTCGCGGAGATTGAATCGGTGTCCACGGTTCATGAGCTTGTTTCGCCGGTGTCGGGGAAAGTGTTAGCAGTCAACCCCCAGCTGGAGAATCATCCCTCGATCATCAACGAAGATCCCTACAGCGAAGGTTGGCTGATCGAAGTGCGTTTGAAAAATGAGTCCGAACTCGACGCGCTCATGGGTATGGACGAGTACTACCACTTTGTTTTCAAAGATAAAGCGTAAAGCGTCGGCAGCCGCTCACGCGGTTTTCCTGGCACTGCAAATTGCCGCGCTCGTGCAGGGAGCGCAAAATGATCCGCGCCGGGGCGAAAAGGCGGACGAATTTGTCGAGGCGCGCCGGCTCATGGTCGAGCGTCAACTGCGCTGGCGTGGCATCAAAGACGAGAGGGTCTTGGCCGCCATGCAAGCGGTGCCGCGCCACTTGTTCGTACCCGAGCGACTGCGTGCCTTCGCCTACGACGACCGGCCGCTACCGATTGGCTCCGACCAGACCGTCTCCCAGCCGTACATCGTCGCTTTGATGACCGAGCTGCTGGAATTGAGGCCGGCGGATAAGGTTCTCGAAATCGGCACCGGCTCGGGCTATCAAACTGCGGTCTTGGCGCAGCTCGTCGCGGCCGTGTACTCGATCGAAATTCTACCCGGGCTTGCCGAGAGCGCCAAGAAAATACTTGCCGCGCTCGGCTCCAAGAACGTCGAGCTCAAGATCGGCGATGGATTTTACGGCTGGCCTGAACACGCCCCGTTCGATGCGGTCCTGGTGACCGCCGCCGCCCCCAAAATACCCGAGCTGCTGTGGCGCGAGTTGCGCGAAGGCGGGCGTCTGATTATGCCGCTCGGCGAGGAAGGACAGACGCAGAAGTTGATCCGCGCTAGAAAGGTGGCGGGTGAGCCGATGATCGAGGACTTCAGCGAGGTTCTTTTCGTGCCTTTGCGGGGCGCGATTCAGAAGTAGACGGAGCGAGCTCTTGACGCACAGCGTCACGCGATGCCGGATTCTGAAATCGATAAACCACTTCACCCGGCCGGACCATGTTGAGTTCCTCGCGGGCGAGTTTTTCCAGATAGTCGTCGTCGTGACGGATACGCCAAATGCGCTGGCGCAGGCTTTCGTTTTCCTGTTGAAGGCGGAAATTCTGCTCGTCGAGCCGGACCTTTTCAGCACGCAGGCGCCATAGATGAAGCGCGCCGCGCTCACCGACGATGGTGACCAAAGCCAGCAAAACAATGAGCGTGCCGAGCAAATAAATTGGCCAGCGTGGTGATAGGCTTATGCGCAAGGACATGGTTTGGACGCGTAGCAATATAGCATATTTTGTGGTTTTGTCTTGGTAATAACATTTTGGGGGGCGGCGATGAAGATTCAACGGGTGCATGCGCGCGAAGTGCTAGATTCTCGGGGGCAGCCGACCGTGGAAGTGGAAGTGACGTTGAAAAACGGCGTGGTGGGACGGGCGACGGTGCCGTCAGGCGCCTCCACGGGAGTGCATGAAGCCGTGGAACTGCGCGACGGGGGGAAGCGCTTCCTCGGCAAAGGCGTCGCCCGAGCCGTGGCTCACGTGAACGAAACGATCGCGCGGCGATTGCGCGGTAAGGAGGCCCGCGATCAAGCGGCGATCGATCAAATCATGCTTAACCTAGACGGTTCGGCCAACAAGGGTAAACTGGGCGCCAATGCGATTCTCGGCGCGTCTCTTGCCGTCGCGCACGCCCAGGCCCGCGCCCAAGGTCTGCCATTCTATCGTTACCTGGGCGGCGCCGGTGCAAGAACGCTCCCTGTGCCGATGCTCAACGTGCTCAACGGCGGTGCTCACGCCGACAACAACGTTGACGTTCAAGAATTCATGATCGTACCTTACGGCATGAAGAGTTTTGCTGAAGCTCTGCGCGCTGCGGCCGAGATTTTCCAAACACTCAAAAAAGTCCTGCACGACCGCTCGCTATCGACTAGCGTCGGCGACGAAGGAGGGTTTGCGCCGCGAGTGAAAAGCAACGCGGAGGCGATAGAATTGCTGTTAGAAGCGATTGGCGCCGCCGGATACAAGCCGGGCCGGCAGGTTGCGCTCGCTCTTGACGTGGCATCGAGCGCATTTTACCAAGACGGAGAATATCTCTTTAAAAAATCCGACGGCCGCAAACGGAACCGCGACGAGATGGTGCGGCTCTACGAAGAGTGGGTGCGGCAGTATCCGATTGTGTCCCTCGAGGACGGCTTCGCCGAGGATGACTGGGAAGGCTGGCGCATAATGACCCAAGCCCTGGGCGGGAAAATTCAGCTCGTTGGCGACGATTTGTTCGTGACCAACACGGTGCGCTTAAAAAAGGGCATTGACTCCGGGGTCGCCAATTCGATTCTCGTGAAGGTCAACCAAATCGGTTCGCTTACGGAGACCCTGGCGACCATGAAACTTGCCAGGGACGCCGGCTATGCGGCAGTCATATCCCATCGCTCGGGGGAGACCGAGGACGTGACCATCGCCGACCTTGCGGTGGCGACCAACGCCGGACAGATCAAGACCGGCGCGCCCTGCCGCGGCGAGCGCACGGCGAAATACAACCAACTGTTGCGTATCGAGGAAGAGCTAGGCAGACGCGCTGTCTATGCCGGCAAGAGTGTCTTTCATGCAAAGCGTGACAACTGAACCAAGCGGGCCCGTGCCGCGATTGGCCGCGGCTCGACGGCGCAAACGGGAAACGGTGCGAGAGAAAATCACTCGCGCCGGCGCCATCGCCGATCGTTTGGCTCGGGCTTATCCGGACGTCGAGTGTCCGCTCGTCCATTCGAACAGCTTCGAACTCCTGCTCGCGGTGATTCTCTCGGCACAATGTACCGATGCCGCCGTTAACAAAGTTACGCCGGAGCTGTTTCGCCGTTATCCAACTCCGGCCGCGCTTGCCGGCGCGCTGATTGGCGAAATCGAATCGATCATTCGCCAACTCGGCTTGTATCGTGCCAAGGCGAGGTCGCTCAAGCGGTGCGCTCAACAGTTGGTTGAACAATTTCACGGCCAAGTGCCGGCGACGATGACCGAATTAACCCGTCTCGCCGGCGTCGGACGCAAAACCGCCAACGTCATACTCGGCCATGCGTTTAACCAACCTGGCATTGCCGTTGACACGCACTGCAAGAGATTGTCTCGCCGCCTGGGACTCACGCGCCAGCAACATCCTGTCAAGATCGAAAAAGATCTGGAGAAGGTCCTTCCCGCCGACCGATGGACCGATTTTTCGCACCGGCTGATTCTCCATGGTCGGAAGGTCTGTCACGCGCGCAAGCCGGCTTGCGCCAGATGCGTGCTCAATGCATTGTGTCCGTCGAGGCTGGTGGAGGCGAACGGCTAACCGTGCACATGTCAATGGGCAAACCGTTTAGTTCTGATCAACACGGACATGCGTTCGGTGCGTGAAGTTTGGACTTTTTATGAGTCTTGGTTGTCACGATTGACAGTTTTCCGCCTAGATTGTTCAATTACTGCTAAAGTAGTGCCATTGAATTTCGCCCAGCGGCAGTGCGGTCGCCGTATTCGTTGAGTTTTTTGACGTATAGGAGGTGGCATATAATTGGCTTCTCTAAGCCCCAAGTTAGCACAAGTACAGAGAGGAGATTTGCCAACTAATGCTGAGACCCGTCGCAACCAAAATCAGCGCAGGCCGCGGTGCGATAATGGAGGTCTGCTTCCCCTTAGCCAGTTCACCGCCGAGAAGTCGCCTAACCGGCACGTGACTTCGGGAATTTGGCTCTGAATCCAGAATCGATTGATTAGTGCCAGCGAAACTGGAGTAACGGGCTCTAATTTCTTGCCAGACAACAGCTCATGAAAGTAAGTCGGATATCGACGGGAATTACCGAGCTCGATACTTTAATCGGGGGCGGGCTGATCAAGGGTAAGACCTATTTAGTCGTCGGTGAACCCGGTACGGGTAAGACCGTTTTTGGGCTACAGTTTTTAATGAGTGGACTTTTGCAGAAGGAAAAAGGGCTTTACGTCGCCATCGATGAAAAACCCGCCGAAGTCATCGAACAGGCCGCTTCCTTGGGTTGGGACCTTGCCCCCTATATCGATTCCAAGCAATTTCTTATCCTGGATGCTTCTGCTTATTTCAATATGCGGGCGGCGGATGACCAAGGAAAACATATCGACGTGCAGCGGGTGCTTACCGACCTCAACACCTATATCATGAGGCTGGGTGCATCCCGCTTGGTCATCGATCCCGTCGGTCCGCTGATTTTCAGCAGCGATGCAACCGCCCGAGTTCTCGATCAAGCGCGTCGGTTGTTTTACGGCCTGCAAGCTAATGGCAAGACAACCAATCTGCTGACCACTTACTCGATCGAAAGAAACGTGCGTGGCATCGAGGAATATTTGGTTTCGGGAACCATCGTCCTCGATATAGAACGGGTCCATAATCGCTTTATACGCACGCTGACGATCGAAAAGATGCGCAGCACCGCGCTCGAGCCGGCGCAGTATATCTTCAATATCATGTCCGATCGGGGAATCGTGGTCCAAAAACCGGCCGACCAGGCCGAGTGATTGCAGACCGCCTGTCTTTATAACGGATCCCCGGGCTTTTTCACAGGACTGCGATCTTTCATAATCAACTTCCACATTCCCGGCCGTCAACCGCGATGCGGTTCAGTGGGGATGGCGGTGCCGTAGGCCAAAACTTCGGCGACGCTGTCGGTAATCTCCCTAGCGTCATAGCGCACGCCGATGATCGCGTTGGCGCCAAGCTCGGCAGCATGATCGACCATCAAGCGATGCGTGTCTGAGCGCGCCCTCTCGCAAAGCTCGCTGTAAAGGGCAATGTTGCCGCCCAACACTGTCTGCAGGCTTGGCCGATGCTGCCGACGATGCCGCGGGAGGGCACCACGATACCGCGCACCACGCCGAGGTTTCGTATCACTCGATGACCGGGAAGGTCGTTTGCCGTTGTGATACATCTGGGGTCGATTATTGAATTGAATTCTCCTTCGCGCAGCGATGATCGATGTGTGCTTACAGGAAGAAGCCTTTTATCTTCACCCAGCCGGTTCGATCGTCACTCTTTGTCTTGCTTGCAACCGCGTCATCCGGTTTTTGGGCATTGTCTGAGCAGTGGCACCGATCCGAAGAAGCCGATTAATGTTCATAAAATAGAGAACAAGAATTTTACTGCCATTCCATTTGTTGCGTAATTTTGTTGTGCTAGCTCCCTACTTCGACGATCTCGGTGAGATGTTTGGCCGTCTCTTACTAGTATCGTTTGGTGAAGCGGGCAATCGCTCTGCGGTCTTTCTTTGATGGGCGTCCGGGGGAGTCGAATTCGGGCGGGCGTTCGAGCTTGATCTGCGCGGCGTCGGCTTCGCGTTTTCGAACGCTCTCCTCGGTCTCTTCGTAGAGAGATTGCGCCTGTGGCGCCGGGCCACGCAATCGTGAAACGCCCTTGACGATGACGGTCCATTGATACGGGCCGCGTCGAATACTCAGCCGATCGCCGACGCGGACGATTCGGCTGGCTTTCGGTCTTTCGCCGTTGACTTCTACTTTGCCGCCGCTTGCCGCCTCGGCAGCGAGGGAGCGGGTTTTAAAAAAGCGCGCGGCCCAGAGCCATTTGTCGAGTCGGATATCGTTGTTCTCTGCCATCGTCGTGGACGGACAAAAACTCCATTAAGGCCAGGAAAATTCCGGCAAGCTGCTGTCTTGCAAAATTTTGTAGTCCGTCAGGTCGACCTGCAAGGGCGTCACCGAGATATAGCCTTCGGCGACCGTGTTGCAATCGGTTCCTGCCTCGTCGGCGAAACCGAGGTCGTCGCCGCCGATCCAATAATATTTACTGCCCCGCGGGTCGACTCGCTCGACGATGTTCTCGCTGTAATGCCGTTTGCCCATGCGCGTCAGGCGCCAGCCTTTAAGGTTCTCTTTCGCGCTCGGCGGAACGTTCACGTTGAGCAGGGTTTTTGGCGTCATGCCGTGCTCGATAATGCGCTCGACCAAGGTAGCGGTGAATTCCGCCGCGGCGCGGAAATCGAAATCTTTAAACGTCACCAACGAAACCGCGATTGCCGGTATGCCAAGCAAGGCTCCTTCGATGGCGGCGGAAACCGTGCCGGAATAGAGCACGTCATCGCCGAGGTTTGGCCCTTTGTTGATCCCCGAGATTACCAAATCGGGGCGCACCGGCAAAAGGCCGGTGAGCGCGAGCTTGACGCAATCCACCGGCGTCCCATCGACCGCGATCCGGCGCGGACCGAGCTCGTTGGCGCGCAGCGGACGATGCAGCGTCAGGGCGTGACTCATGGAGCTTTGCGCACGGTCCGGCGCGACGGTAAAAATTTCGCCGACTTTACCCAGCGTCTTTTCCAGAGCCGTAAGCCCTTCGGACTGGATACCGTCGTCGTTTGAGAGCAGGATATTCATGGGCGTATTCTGGCAAAGAACCCGGAAGCGGACAAGCGAATCCGTGCACGGCCGTTTCTTTATCTTGTGTCGTGCGCCGCGGCTAAGGTATAAAAATCAGCTGGTCAGAGGAGAAAAGAATTTATGGCTACCGCGGAGATCGTGGCAATCGGTTCGGAGTTGCTGCTCGGGCAAATCGTCGACACCAATTCAGCGTGGATGGCGCAGCGGCTGACGGCGCTTGGGGTCAATCTCTATTTCAAGTCGGTGGTCGGTGACAATCCCGGACGGATGCACGAAGTGCTTTCGCGCGCCTTGGAACGCGCCGACATCGTTATCACCAGCGGTGGCTTGGGGCCAACGCAGGACGATCTAACGCGGGAAATCGTCGCCGAGGTCACCGGCCGCAAGCTGGTGCAAAACGCGCAGATGCTGGAGCAGGTCGAAGAGCATTTTCGCCGGCGCGGCCGAACCATGACGCCAAACAATATCCGGCAATCCTATATGCCCGAAGGAGCGATCCCGGTGAAAAACCCGAACGGCACGGCGCCTTGTTTCATCGTCGAGGACCCGCGCGGCATCGTGTATTCCCTGCCCGGAGTCCCCGTGGAACTCAAGTGGCTGTTCGAGCACGAGGTCGAGCCTTATCTCCGAAAACAATTCAACTTGGCGGAAGTTATCCATTATCGCGTGCTCAAGATCGTCGGTATCGGCGAGAGTGCGGTGGACGATAAAGTCGGCCATTTGATCGCCAACTCAAGCAATCCAACGGTCGGCGTCCTAGCGCTGCCTGGCCAGGTTGATGTCCGAATCGCCGCCAAGGCGGCAAATCGAGAAGCCGCGATGCAAATGATCGCGCCGGTGGAGGCCGAAGTGCGCGGGCTGTTGGGCACAGCCATTTTTGCCGCCGACGATGAAACCATGGAGCATGTGGTCGGCAAGCTGCTGCGACGGCAGAATAAAACCGTGGCGGCGTGCGAGGACCTAACCTGCGGCCAATTGGCTGAGCGACTGCAAACGGCGAGCGCGGAGAACTTCGGGGCTGGCTTTATCTGCAATAGCGAGGCTTCGCTGCGCGCGCTGCTCAAAAATTCACTAGATCAAAAAACCCTCGAGGAGCTGCTCAATGATCCAGCGGCGCTGAGCGATGAGCTTGCGCGTGCGGCGCGGCAGCTGTCGAGTTGCGATTTCGGCCTGGCTTTGCACGCGATCGCCGATCCGGACAGTAAAATTCAAAATCTCGCCCGCGGGCAGACCTATGTCTCACTCACCGATGGCAAGAGAGTGTGGCGGCGCGAAAGCAGCAGCGCCGGCCGCGGCGCCTACGATCGCTCGCGCATGACGCTCAACGCTATCGATCTGTTACGCGCGGCGCTGATCGAAGGGATGGAATAACAGTAGGTAGCTTCCGGTTTTAGTTTTCCGTTCACAATGGATATTGTTCTTGACCGGCAGGGAGGACTTGCGGTGCGAGCGTTTGGAGATGACTCAAGGGCTCTTCGAGACTTTTAATCGCCACCGCCCAAAATTCCGGGTTTTCGATATCCGCACCGATCGTCCGTTTGACCACGTTCTCAGCCGTGTCGCTGCCGGCGAGACGAAGAAACTCTTCGTATTGAGACAGAAAGCTCGGGCCTTCCTCTTTAAACCGGCCGTAAAGACCACGGCTGAGGAGATAACCGAAGGTGTACGGAAAATTGTAAAAGGTAAGTCCGGTGATGTAGAAGTGCAGCTTCGAGGCCCAAAAATAGGGATCTTCGCCTCCCGGCTCCAAGATATCGCCGAGGATTCGCCTTTGCGTTTCGACCATCAATTCTTTCAGCCGTGAGACGCTCAACGGTCCGCTGTCCCGCTCTCCATAAAAGCGCTTTTCAAACTCGTAGCGCACCGGGATGTCCAGAAGATAAACCGCGCCGTGGCTCAGCTCGACGTCTAGGATCAGGGCCTTTAGCTGGGAACTGACATTGGGATCTTCAAGCAAACCGTTCATCAGTACCTGCTCGCCGAAGGTCGAGGCGGTTTCGGCTAGGGTCATCGGGTAGCCGCGCCCATAGGGCCGGGTATCCCGCATGACAAAGCCGTGGTAGGCGTGGCCCGATTCATGGGCGAGCGTCAGCAGATCGCCCAGGGACTCGTTATAGGTCATAAAGATTCGCGATTCCCTGCTAAGCATGGAGCTGGTGCAAAAGCCGCCGGGCCTCTTCCCGGCGCGCGGTTCCCAGTCGATCCAATTTTTGCCGACGACGCGCTCGCGGAAAAATTCTCCCAGTCCTACATAGGCGCGGGTGAACGACCGGTCGACCAGCGATTTGGCCGTTTCCCAGGAAAACTTCTCCTGGTCGGGCAAGTGGAGCGGCGCGCCGAGATCGAACCAGGCGATCCCGCGACGGCCCATCAGCGTTGCCTTCGATTGCAGGATGCGCCTCGGCATATCCAGGTTGGCGAACAGTGCTTCAAACATGGCATCGAGGGTTTTGCGCGTGATGGCTGCTTGAAACAAGGCGATGTCGAGGAAATGGTCGACGCCGCGGTGGCGGTTAAGGGTAAGCCGGGTTCCGGCAATGGCATTGAGTGCGGCAGCCGCCATGTCTTCGATGGATTGCCAGGCGAAGTTGCCGCCGACGAAGGCAGCCTGACGCGCGCGCCGGTCGGGGTCGTCGAGCAACGAACGGCGCTGCGACATCGGCACACGTTTGCGCGTGCCGTCGGGGAAAACCATTTCGAATTCGAGTTTGGATGAAACGGTATCGTAGAGCCGCCCCCAGGCTTGGATGCCGTCGACGCCGAGATCGGTGGCGAGCGCTTCTTTTTCGGCGGACATGGCGCGGCGGGCTTCCTCGCGTAGCCGGTTCAAGTAGTTTTTGGCGCCATCGAAAGCGGCTCGGGCACTGAATCGGGAAAATAGTTCCGCCGAGCTTTCTTTGAAAGCGCGCAAGAACTCGATGCGCACTTTGGTGAGCTCGGCGCGGGTGCGAATAAGCTCGGCTTCTTCCTTGAGATACGCTTCGTTGCGCGCGTCGGCGGAGGCGAGACAAGAGACATAAGAGCTGAAATGCGACATGCGCCGCGACAGCTCTTCGTTTCGCAACAGGATATCTTCCCAAGCGTCGGCCGATTCTTCGTTGAGGCAGGGAAGGGCAGCCGCGCACTGACGCAAGGCAACGATGTCGTCGCGGAGCGCGGCTTTAAAACGCCGCATCTCGGTTCCGTTGAATTCCGTAAAATAGCTAGTCAGATCCCAGGTCATCTTTGGATGATTCTCGGGCTGGATTTGAAGCTCCCACCTGAAGCTAGAACGGGTTTGGTCGGATGGCTAGATTTCGACATGCGTGCCGATCCCCTTCTCCAGCGCTTTCCGATAGACGAGATTCGCGGCAGCGACGTCCTGAATGGCAATCCCCACCGACTTGTAGAGCGTCAGCTCGTCGCGCCGGGTTCGCCCGGTTTTCATCTTCGCGAGCACTTCGCCGAGCTCACCGTGGATTTGACTTTCATTGATCGACTTTTCTTTAAGAGCGAGCAAAATATCGCCGCATTCGGCCATGATCGCGTCACGGGAATCGACGATCACCTTGGCGCGGGCCAGGGTTGCGCCGTCAATCTCGCGTAGATCCGGTCGATGGGAGCCGACGGCGTTGATATGCGCGCCGTTTTTGAGCCACTCGATCTTCAGGATCGGTTCTCTGGCCGTGGTCACCGTCACGACCAGGTCGGCATCGCGCACGGTTTCTTCGGCGCTGCGGGCGACCTCGATCGCGGCGTCGACTTGCGGCGCCAGCTCCTCCCGGATAGCTACGGCGGTTTTCCTCGACGGACTGTAGAGCTTGATCTTTTCGAGATTGCGCACATGGATAAGAGCCAGGATGTGCGCGCGCGCCTGAACCCCCGCGCCGAGAATGCCCGCTACCGGCGTCTCGGGGTTGGCTAACACTTTGGTCGCGAGCGCCGACGCGCAGGCGGTGCGGATTGCGGTGATGTAACTACCGTCCATGGTCGCGATCATTTGGCCGGTCTCGGCGCTGAATAGCATGATGGTTGCGAGGATGGCCGGAAGCCCTCGTTGCGGATTATCCTGGAAATAGGTGACGACTTTCATGCCGAGGGCTTTGTCCTCGTTCAAAAATCCCGGCATGCTCGTGATCCGTCCTTGAATCTGTGGCAGCGGCACCACGAGCCGTACCGGCATGACCGCTTTACCGGTGGAATATTGTATATGGGCCTGCGCCAAAGCGGCGATCAGTTCATCGATATCGATCAAGCTCCGAACTTGTTGCTCTGAGAGGATCAGCATGATTATCCTGATAGCATAAAGGCGGCGCCGAAGGGTAGGGTGTAGCCGCACGCGCCGGCAAGGAGCGGTTATGACTAAACACAATCATGTCATTCGGCTCGCCGATGTTCCCGCCGACAAAATCAATGCACCGGAGAATTCCGCCTTCGGCGGTCTGCGCCAGCGCGTCGGCACATATATCGGCGCGCAGAAGTTGGGCTACAGCTTCTTTGCCGTGCCGCCGGGCAAGGCGGCCTTTCCCTTTCACACGCATGCGGGCAACGAAGAGATGATCTACATCATCGCCGGCAAGGGCATTCTACGATTGGGCAATGAGGAGATTGCGATCGATTCCGGAACAGTCATCGCTTGCCTGCCGGGAAATGAATATCCCCATCAATTAATCAACGCGGGCGCCGCGGAGCTGCGCTATCTGGTCGTGAGCACGATGGAGTATCCGGACCTTTCGGAATATCCCGATTCCAACAAAGTGGGCGCTTACAGTACCGCCGCCGTAGGCTCCCAGGTGGGCTTTCGCGCCCTTTTCGTGAAAGACAAGAACGTCGATTATTTTGACGGCGAGGATGGCAAGGCCATCGAGCGCGTAGTCAAGGCGGCGCGCCGCGGCGCTTAGCGCTTCGCTACTGCTTGAGTTCCTGGTCGATCTCTTCCAGAGCGGATTTATTTTTCTCTTCGCTCTGCTTGAGCGAATCCTTGGCGCCTTCCAGAGCATCGAGCGGCTGCGCGACCGCTTTTTTGACCGCTTCCTGACCCTGAGACACGGTATCTTTTTGCGAGTCGCAGCCGCAAAAATTCACCAATCCCGCCCCCAGCCACAGTGCAACGAGGATAGATGGTTTCATAGCGTGGCCTTGTTCTTTCCGGCGACTCGCTGCAAATCTTCTCGGCTGATGTCGCCTTGGCGAATGATCCGAATCCGTTCGCCGTTGATTTCCGCGACGGTAGAGCCGGTCCGCGAGGTCAATTCCCCGCCGTCGATGAAAATTTCGATCTGACCCGCAAAGTAACGTTTTGCTTGCTCGACAGTTCGCGCCGGCGGCTGTCCTGAAGGATTGGCGCTGGTAGCGGTGATTGGACGACCGAGCGCTTTGACCAATTCTTGCGCGATCGGCTGGCTGGAAATGCGCACCGCGACACCGCCTGAGGAATTCACAAGCGGCTTCGGTAAATTCTTGCGCGCCGGCAAAACCAGGGTCAACGGTCCAGGCCAGAACTCGGCGATCAATCGTTCGGCGAGCGGCGCGACTGCGGTCACAAGGGAAGCGAGCATGGCGCGATCGGCGACGAGGACGGGAAGGGGATTGGCAGCATCACGCCCTTTGAGTTGAAAAACTCTTTCCGCCGCTGCGGCATCGAGCGCGTCGGCGCCCAAACCGTAGAGCGTTTCGGTCGGCAGCACGATCACCTCGCCGCGCTTGAGCGCCGCGACGGCCGCGGCCAGAACTTCAGCTCCTGTTTCTTTCGCTTTGAAGCTTGAGGTCTCGTTCTTCGACACCCGCCGCCATCTCCTTTTTAAACTGGGATAATTTGGCTGCGACCTGTTGATCGGTGCGCGCCACGATCTGTGCGGCGAAGATGCCGGCATTGGCGGCGCCGCCCTTGCCGATCGCCATGGTCGCTACGGGAATGCCCGCAGGCATCTGCACGGTGGCCAGCAGGGCATCCAATCCTTTGAGGCTCGATGAATCGATCGGAATGCCGATCACGGGCAGCGTGGTGTTGGCTGCGATGGCGCCGGCCAGATGAGCCGCGGCGCCGGCACCGCAGATGATCGCCTGCAGGCCGCGCTGCTCGGCATTGGCAGCATACTCCGCCGCCCGGTCAGGAGTGCGATGGGCGGACATGATGTGGGTCTCGTAGGCGACGCCAAAAGAATCGAGCCGCTTTTCCGCTTCACGCATGACTTCAAGATCGGAATCACTGCCCATCAGGATGCCGACTTTGGCTTGCTGGTTTGCCACGATAGTTTCCTCCGTTCTGGTGGTCCGTGTTTTAGAGTTCCACGCCGCAATTTTCCAGCTGCCGGGCGCGAACTCTAGACTTTTTTTAACGCTCGTTGGGCGATATCTCTGCGGTAATGCATGCCGTTCCACGAGATTTGATCGATGGCGCGATAAGCTTCGTTCACTGCGGCAGCGATGTTTTCGCCGCGAGCTGTCACGCCGAGAACCCGCCCGCCGGCCGTCAGCCAGCGATCATGATCCCTCACCGTGCCCGCGTGGAAGACGAAACCGTTATGCCAGTTCTTGAGATTTTCCAGGCCGTGGATCTCCTTCCCCTTATCGTAAGCGCCGGGATAGCCCTCTGAGCATAGGACGACACAAACCGCCGGCTCGTCGCGCCACTGGGCTTGAAGCCGATCTAGTTTCCCGTCGATCGTCGCTTCCAACAACGGGAGCAGATCGCTCTTCAGCCGCATCATGATCGGCTGGCATTCGGGATCGCCGAAACGAGCGTTGAATTCCAAAACTTTGGGGCCGTCTTGAGTAATCATCAGCCCAACATAGATCACGCCGCGATAACGAATATTCGTCTCCTTTAGTCCCGCTAGCAACGGCTCGAGGATCTCGCGCTGGATTCGATCGTGAATCGCGGCGGTAACCACCGGCGCCGGCGAGTAGGCGCCCATCCCGCCGGTATTCGGCCCTTGGTCTTGATCAAAAACCCGTTTGTGATCCTGCGAGGAGGCAAGCGGCAGGATATGCTCGCCATCGGTCAACACCATGAACGAGGCTTCTTCGCCGTCCAAGAACTCTTCGATGATGACCCTTTCACCGGCTGCGCCAAAGGCTTTGCGCACCAGAATCTCTTCGATAGCGGCTTCCGCCTCTTGCCGGGTCGCGCAGATCAACACGCCTTTGCCGGCGGCCAGGCCGTCGGCTTTGATCACGTAGGGCGGCTTCTGTTGAGCAAGGTATTGGCGGGCAGCATCTGCATTGGTGAACGTGCCAAACGACGCCGTCGGAATCCCGTTTGCGCGAAGGATCTCCTTGGCAAAGGCTTTACTGCCTTCCAACTGCGCAGCTGCTTTGTTGGGGGCAAAAATCCGCAAGCCCCGCGCTTCGAACAGGTCGGCGATGCCCAGGGTGAGCGGCAGTTCCGGCCCGGCGACAGTGAGGTCGATCGTTTCTCGTGCCGCGAAGTCGGCGAGTTGTTCGATTTGTTCAACGCCGATGGCGACGAGCTCGGCAAGCTCTGCGATGGCGGCGCTTCCGGGCGCGCAATAGATTTTCGTCACCCGTGGGCTTTGGCTGATTTTCCAGACCAGCGCATGCTCGCGGCCGCCGCCGCCGATGACGAGGACTTTCATAAAATGTTAGGGGCCAGTTTTCAGTTGCCAGTAAAGAGCCGAAAGAAAATCCCCCACTGATTACTGGCAACTGTTCAGTATTTTAGTGCCGGAAATGCCGCATGCCGGTGAAGATCATGGCGATGCCATGCTCGTTCGCCGCCGTGATTACTTCTTCGTCTTTGATTGATCCGCCCGGTTGGATGACCGACTTGGCACCAGCGTTGGCCGCTTCGTCTAGGCCGTCGCGGAACGGATAGAAGGCATCGGAGGCCACGGCTGAGCCTTTCAAGTCCAAGCCATGGGTAGCGGCGCGCATCACGGCGATCTTGGTCGAATCGATGCGGCTCATCTGGCCGGCGCCGACACCGAGAATCTGGTCCGGCGACGCGAATACGATGGTGTTGGATTTGACATGGCGGCAAACGCGCCAGGCGAAGTCGAGCGCTTGATATTCCTCCTCGGTGGGTTTTCTCTCGGTCACTACCTTGCAAGCGCGCACGTCGATCTTGCCGGTATCCCAATCTTGGATCAACATGCCACCGCGCACGCGACGCAAGTCGTAGCCGCCGCCCTGGGGTTCGGCCATGTCGAGTTCGAGCAACCGAATGTTAAGCAATCGCTTGGCCGAAGAAAGCACCGCCTTGGCTTCCGGGGTAAAGCTCGGCGCGATGACAATTTCTAAAAAAATCTCTTTGAGCTCTTTGGCGGTCTCTTCATCCACCGGGCGGTTAAACGCGATCACGCCGCCGAAAATCGATACCGGATCACAGGCCTTGGCTTTGCGAAACGAGTCCGCCAGATTTCTTTTCGACAGCGCAACGCCGCAAGGGTTGTTATGCTTGATCGCCACGGTGGCAATGTCGCAAAATTCCAACACCGTGCTGAGGGCAGCATCGGCGTCCAGAATATTGTTGAAGGAAAGCTCTTTGCCCTGAAATTGCCGCGCCCGAGCGATCGACGGGCCGGTGTCGCGGTCGGTGCCGTAAAAAGCCGCGCTCTGGTGTGGATTCTCGCCGTAGCGCATGTCTTGAATCTTCGCCACCTGAATATTGACCGTTTGACCCCAACGCTGGGGCTTTTTGTCTTCGCCCAGGGAGGAAAAATAATTCGAGATCGCGCCGTCATAACGCGCGGTATGCTGAAAGGCTTTGCAAAAGAGACGGAAATGGGTGGCGGGTGAGAGCGTGCGGTGGTTTTCCTTCAGTTCGGCCAGGATCGAATCGTAATCCGCCGGATCGACGACTACGCCGACGTCTTGATGGTTCTTCGCCGCGGCGCGCACCATGCTCGGTCCGCCAATGTCGATATTCTCTACGATCTCGTCGAAGGAGGCGCCTCGCGCCACCGTCGCCTCAAACGGATAAAGATTGACGACTACGAGATCGATGGGTGAGATGCCATGCTCTTTCATCTTGGCGACATGTTCCGGATTGTTTCGGAGCGCAAGGATGCCGCCATGAATTTTCGGGTGGAGCGTTTTGACCCGGCCGTCCATCATTTCGGGAAAGCCGGTGAGGTCGGCAACGTCCTTGACGGCTATCTTGTTTTCGCGCAGCAAAGCCGCGGTGCCGCCGGTGGAGATGAGCTCGATGCCGAGTTGCGCCAAGGCGCGGGAAAACTCCACGATGCCTTTCTTGTCGGAAACGCTGATAAGGGCCCTTTCGATCCTGGCCACTGCTGGTGATCCTCCTAAGAATTGAGATGGATACGGGGAACTCGCGCGCTGACGGAAGTGAGAATCTCGTACGAGATTGTGTCGGCCCACGCGGCTATGTCATCGGCGGAAATTTCCGCGCCGCCTTGCCGGCCGATGAGAACAACCTCATTTCCCTGCTTGACGTTTTTAATATCGGTAACATCGATCAGTGTCAAATCCATGCAAACTCTCCCAACCACCGGCGCGCGTTGACCGCCGACCAGCACGGCGCCGCGATTGGACAACAGGCGCGGGTAGCCGTCGGCGTAGCCGACCGGCAGTGTGGCGATGAGGCTCTCGCGCCGGGTGATGAAGGTCTGGCCGTAACTGATGCTGGTGTCAGCGGGCACTTTTTTGAGCTGAAGAATTGTGGTTTTCCAGGAGAGCGCGGGTCTGAGCGTGATCTGGTCAGCCATGGAAGGGGAGGGATAGACGCCATAAAGCATAATGCCCGGCCGGACCATGTCGAAGTAAGCCGCCGGCAGTGTGATCGTCGCCGCGCTGTTGGCGAAATGAACCTGCCCGGGCGCCACGCCCGCGGTACGGAGCCGTGCAATCACACGATTAAAAAGCACGAGCTGCTGCTTTGTATAATCGCCATCGACACTTTCCGCACGGGAAAAATGCGAAAACACCCCGGCGATTCTAAGCGCGGTAAGCTTTTTGATTTCCGGCAGCCAATTCGCCATTTCGGTCGCAACCAGTCCCAGCCGCCCCATGCCGGTGTCGATCTTCAAATGCGCATCAAGCGTCACGCCTCTCTGTCGAACTGCGACTTCGAGTTGTTTCAAACGGCTTAGCTCGTGGACGACGGGCGTTAGCGCGTGGGTGAAAAACTCATCGAGTTGGTCTTCGTAGGCGCCGGCAAGAACGAGAATCGGCTCGTGAATTCCGGCCTGGCGTAACTCCCTGCCTTCTTCGAGCGTCGCTACGCCGAAAGCATCGCCGCCCGCAGCGGCAAGAGTCGGCGCAATCGCCGCCGCGCCATGGCCATAGCCGTTGGCTTTGACCATGGAAAGGATCCTGACTTTGGCGCCGACCTTGGAGCGAATCTCACGCAGGTTCCAACGCAGCGCCTCGTGATCGATGAGACAAACCGTCGGGCGTCCTGGGGGGAATTCCGCCATGAATGGGTTTTTCGCGTTGCTGGCGCAACCTTTTCAGGAGACTTTGGAGCCGGGCAGCACCGATTTTTCCGGCGTTAACACGATCACGCGCCCTTCGTCGGACGCCGCCAGCAGCATCCCTTGACTCTCCAAGCCGCGGAGCTTGGCGGTTTCCAAATTCGCCACCACGACCACTTGTTTACCCACCAGCTCTTCGGGAGTGTAATGACTCCTGATCCCGGCGCAGATTTGACGCTGCTCGGAGCCGAGGTCGACTTGCAGGACCATCAATCTATCGGCATTGGGGTGCGGCTCGGCGGCTTTGATCGTAGCGATTTTGAGCTCGACTTTACGAAAATCTTCGATGGAGATCATGGCTATCCTTACTGTCGGCGAGAAAGTTGACTTGAGACCAAAATAGCAGAACGCCGCGAGCGAAAAAAGGCAACCGGCAGGCTTGACTCCGCAGCGACCGTCAATTATTAGTAATTATTACTAATAATAAGAAGGAGGTTTTATGGCAAAAAGCATAGCGAACACAAAGAGTCACGAGAATCTGAAAAACGCCTTCGCGGGCGAGTCTCAGGCCAACCGGCGTTACCTTTATTTTGCACGGGTTGCGGATATCGAAGGTTATCCGGATGTCGGCGGTTTATTCCGCGACACATCGGAAGCGGAGACCGGGCATGCCTTCGGTCACCTGGATTTTCTCAAGGAGGTCGGCGATCCGGTAACCGGCGTGCCCATCGGTACGACTTCGAAGAATCTAAAGTCGGCCGTCGAGGGCGAGACGTACGAATACACTGAAATGTATCCGGGCTTCGCCAAGACCGCGCGCGACGAGGGCCTGCCGGAATTGGCTGAGTGGTTTGAGACCCTGGCCAAGGCGGAAAAATCGCACGCCGGTCGATTCACCAAGGGGCTCGATACTCTCGGCAGCTAATCACGGGTTGCAACATACTCAGGTCGGCGGCTAGAAAGCCTGTGTTTGGCTCTCTCCGCCGGCCTTGAGGATTTAATAGCACCCGGCAGCCAGCGCTGATTTGGTTGTCTGTGTGGCTGGGTTAGAGCGCGAAGTCCTCGGTGTGCGTGCACTGCAACGATTAAAAGGTCAGAATGAAAAAAATTGCTCTCGACGATATCCTCGGCTTTACGGCTTACGAGAAAGTTCGCGAGCGGTTTCGCGAGGAGATTATCGAAAAGAAGCAAAAGCGGCGGGTTTCGGTCGGCGATAAGGTCTCGGTGGTCTTTGAGAACCGGGAGACGGTGATATTTCAGATTCAGGAAATGCTCCGGGCCGAGCGAATCGCCGACCTGGATAAAATTCGCGACGAGATCGCGGTTTACAATGAGCTCATTCCCAATCCCGGCGAGCTTAGCGCTACGTTGTTTCTGGAAATCGAAGACCAGTCTCATTTGCGCGAAGATCTCTTAAAATTTCTCGGCATCGATGAAAGTGTCTCGCTCAAAGTTGGCGGTGTTGTCGTTCCCGCAGTTTTCGAAGAGGGGCGAAGCAAGGAGGACAAGATCAGCGCAGTGCAATATGTGAAATTTCCGTTTGACACCGCCGCCCGGCAGGCGTTTCTCGGCGGTGTAAAGAGTGAGCTAGTGATTGATCACCCCAATTATCAGGCGACGGCGGCGCTCGCCCCCGATGTGCAAAAAGCGCTCGCGCAAGATCTGGTGGAATGATTATGGCGAAAGCGCGAAAACAAGGCCGCAACACCAAACAACTGCAAATTATTTGGGACGCGATCAAAGAGGACAAGTCGCATCCGACGGCGGACCAAATCTATGGGCGGGTGCGCAAAAAGCTGCCGAGCATCAGTCTCGGAACGGTTTACCGTAACCTACAGAAACTGGTCTCGGACCAGAAACTCCAGGTGCTCATGCGCGGGCGATCCCAGCATTTCGACCCCTTGGTCGAACGGCATCAACATTTTATCTGCGAGGCTTGCGACCGGGTTTACGATGTCTTGATCGATAGCCAGCGAGAGATCAAACCGGTGAAATTGCCTCACGAAGGATTCAAAGTCACGTCCCATCAACTCGCTTTCTACGGCACTTGTAAACACTGTTCGGGTTAGTTTCCCGTCCTCCGGGTTTTCTTGTAATCGCTCCGGCGGGACGATAGACTTCGGCCTGATGCGGTGGTTGCTATGGCCGACGTACACCTGCCCGCCAGCTCACAGCGGTTGCTGATCGGGATCGCAAGGCAAACGCTTGAACATATCGTGCGTTTCCGAGCCACCCGCTACGCTCGGCCCAACGACCCTTTTCTCGATCGCCCGAGTTACGGCGCCTTCGTGACCCTTTTTAATCGCAAACAGTTGCGTGGTTGTGTGGGTACCTGTATGCCGTCAGAGCCGTTGGGCGACACGGTCGTGCATATGACCGAAGCCGCAGCGACGCGCGACCGTCGCATGAAGCCGGTCTGCAGCGCGGAGCTCGAGCAAATTTGCATCGATATCTCCGTGCTGTCGCCTTTGGAGCGGAGCGAGAATCCGGTATCCCTGGAAGTTGGCAAGCATGGGCTTCATATCGCGCGCAATCGCAAACGCGGCGTCTTGCTGCCCCAGGTGGCCACTGAGTACGGCTGGGATATGCTGACCTTCTTGGAGCAGACTTGCTTGAAAGCGGATCTTCCCAAGGATGCCTGGCGCCAGGCTGACACGGTAGTTTCGAGTTTTACCGCGTTGGTTATCGAGGAGGAAAAATGAAACGGCGCAGCTTTCTCGGATTGGCGGGTGCAGCGGTGTTTTTGCCGTTGCGAGGTATCGCTGACGCCATCTGCAATCCATCCTTAGTGCACCTGTTTCATCAAGGCCGGCAGTTGGTTCAAGCGCGTGGCAACTGGGGCAAATCGCGGTCTCTAGGCTCGTACTTCGTGCAATGGTACGGCCATTCGAGTTTTCTGATCCAGTCGGGGAGTCAAACCAAGGTGGTCGCCGATCCCAATTTCAACGTAACGCCGGGCATACAAGCGGACGCGGTCACCGTGAGCAACGATCATTTTACGCATAACAATACGGGGGCGGTGACGGGCAATCCGGTGATTCTCCGCGGCATCACGTTTAAGCAGACTTGGAACCCGATCCGGACCAGCGTCAAAGACATAACGATCGTCAATATTCCGAGCCAGCGCAGCCAGAGCTGGGGCGCTATCGCCAATTCTATTTTTGTTTATGAGATGGGGAGTTTGTGCCTGGCGCATCTGGGAAATATCGGCCATTTGTTGACGGCGGAACAGGTGAAGGTCCTGCAGCATGTCGATGTGATGATGGTTCCCATCGATGCCATGACCAATCTGGGTTTCGGCGACATTATGAAGGTGGTCGATCAAGTCAAGCCTCCGATCGTGATTCCGATGCATTATGACGTCGCCCGTCAAGCCGAACTTTTTGCGACCTATGCCCAAGAGCATTATCCGGTTAGGAGGATCGCGCAGTCGCAGTTGACTTTGAATCGCGCGATGCTGCCGAAGTCTACCGAGGTTTTCGTCCTTGCCCATCCGCATCCGGTATCCTTCGGTGAGTGAGGAAAAGAAACCATCCGAACCTTGCAATCGCTTCAGGTTGATGTTTGTCTGCATTCTCCTATAATGAGCTGAATTAAGAAAAGGCGGCCCAGGTGTACCGTGGACCCAAAAGATGTCGATTACTTTCGTAACCTGCTAAATCAGCGCATCACCGAGTTGCGCTTGGAGGCCGGCAAGACCGTCGAGACTATGGACGAAGAGGGGAATTTCCCTGATCCAACGGACCGCGCTTCGATGGAGTCGAACCGAAACTCGATGCTGCGCATGCGCGACCGCGAGCGCAAGCTGATTTTCAAGATCCAAGAAGCGCTGCAACGTTTGGAAAACGGCGAATACGGTATTTGCGAGGAATGCGGCGAGGATATCGCCATCGAGCGGTTGAAGGCTCGACCGGTTACGACGCTTTGCATCGACTGCAAGTCCAGTCAGGAAATCGCCGAACGAAAAGCGAAGAACGTTGTGTAGGTTTTCAAAAGCATCATGAAGTTGCGAAAAGCAGTTATTCCGGTGGCGGGTTTGGGGACGCGATTCCTGCCGGCCACGAAGACCGTACCTAAAGAGCTTTTGCCGATCGTCGATATCCCGTCGATCCAATATGTCGTGCAGGAAGCAGTAGACGCGGGCATCGAAGAAATCATCTTTGTCACCGGGCGCGGCAAAGACGGCATTGAAGACCATTTCGACGACGCGCCCGAGTTGGAGCAAGTCCTTGCCGACCGCGGCCAAAAGGAGATGGTCCGGATGCTGCGGCGCATTGCCGAGATGACCGAGGTGGTGTCGGTGCGGCAAAAAAGACCACTCGGGCTCGGCCATGCAGTGCTGTGCGCGCGCGATCTCGTCGGCAACGAACCCTTCGCCGTGATGTTGGCCGATGATCTGATCGACAGCGACACTC
The DNA here is from genome assembly GCA_050257635.1 of Chloroflexota bacterium. Classification (GTDB taxonomy): domain Bacteria; phylum Desulfobacterota; class Binatia; order UBA9968; family UBA9968; genus DP-20. Next base: position 4,046 of record JBLMXG010000225.1, on the reverse strand, counting down.
CCTGTATTCGCCAGCTACTGGAAATTTTCCAAGAAACCAAAGAGTCGGTGGTTGCGCTGATGGAGGTGCCGCAGTCCGAGGTGCATCAGTACGGTGTCATCAAGGGCACGAGCCTCAAGCCGCGGCTTTACCAGGTCGAGGCGACGGTGGAGAAGCCGCCGGCGAAAGAAGCGCCGTCGAGAATGGCGATCATCGGCCGCTATGTTTTGCGGCCGGAGATTTTTTCCATATTGCAGAATCTTCAGCCCGGCAAAGGCGGCGAAATTCAGCTCACCGACGGTTTGTCGCAGTTGGTGCGCGAGCGCAAGGTGTTCGGCTGCGAGTTTCTCGGCGATCGTTACGACATCGGCGACAAGTTCGGTTTTGTCCGGGCCACCGTGGCCTACGCGTTGAAAAGGCCGGACTTAAAAGATAAAGTACTCGAGTATTTAAAAGCGACGTCGAGTTAAACGGGGCCGTAGCTCAGTTGGGAGAGCGCTAGAATCGCACTCTAGAGGCCGTGGGTTCGACTCCCATCGGCTCCACCAATTTTTAAAAAAGGCGGGTGATTCACCCGCCTTTTTGATTTTCTGGCGTTGACATAGATAGTCCGCTATGGAAATAGGGACGAAACGCGCGTCGTCAGGGTTGACGCCGTCGGGAGGGACCGGATGGCAAATTGGCTTTGGATCGGCTCATCAATCCTGCTTTGTCTTCAGTGGACGGCGATCCATCTATCCGGGGTTCATCTCGCGCCGGAGCTTCAGGCCCTAAGCTCGGGCATTGCCATTTTCGGCGCTGCGTTCGCTTTGTCTTGGGCGGCGGAACTGGCGCAGAAAGATATTCCGCAAGCCCTTGCCATCGCGCTTCTCGCTTTGATTGCGGTGTTGCCGGAATACGCGGTCGATATGTATTTCGCTTGGACCGCCGGCAAAGATCCCAAGTACACCGCTTTTGCGACGGCGAACATGACCGGCGCCAATCGGCTTTTGATCGGCGTGGGATGGGCCGCTGTTGTGGTAACGTTTTGGTTTAAAAGCGGCAAACCCGCCGTCGAATTGGAACCGGGTCACAAGATCGAAATCCTTTACCTCGGCTTGGCGACCGTTTATTCGTTCATGATCCCGTTCAAAGGCCAGCTCGATTTGATCGACGCCGCCGTGTTGATCGTCATTTTTGTGTTTTACATGCGCGCCGCCTCGAAGGCCGCCCATGTGGAGCCGGAGCTCGAAGGACCGTCGCAAATGATCGAAAGCTGGGGCGAAGGCCGCCGGCGTTTGGCCACGGTGGTGTTTTTTCTTCTATCGGGGTTTACCATTTTCATCGCCGCCGAACCGTTTGCCGAAGGACTGTTGGCCAGTGGGCGCCACTTCGGCATCGAGGAATTTATCCTAGTTCAGTGGCTCGCGCCTTTAGCGTCAGAGTCGCCGGAGTTCATCGTCGCGATACTCTTTGCGTTGAAAGCCCAACCCGGGACCAGCATGGGCGCATTGCTGTCGTCCAAGGTCAATCAATGGACTTTGTTGATCGGCATGCTGCCGGTCGTTTACGCGGTCTCGGCGGGCAATCCGGCCGGCATGCACATGGACAGCCGGCAGGTGGAAGAGATGTTCTTAACCGCGGCGCAATCGCTATTCGCCGTCGCGATCTTAGCCAATCTGTCATTCTCGCTCTTGGAAGCCATGGCGATCTTCTTGTTATTTTCCACCCAATTGCTTTTTCCCGATCCGGAATTTCGTTTTTACTATTCGATCTTCTATGTAGCTTTAGCTGCGGCGCTGATTCTTCTCAAAAAAGATGTGCGGAATGGGGTTTATGGGCTGCTTTCGCGGCCATCGGTGGCGCCAGCCATAGAGAAACATTGACGCTATCCAAAGCCGTCACGGCGGGTATTTAAGCGGGCTCCGCCGCGGTGACATCACGCGCCGGATGAAAACATTTTGGGCGATCTCGATTTTTAGCGCGATGCCGAGCTTTGCTAGGGGATGGAGCGACAATTCGCTCAGTGCTTGGCGGCGGCCTTTTCTTCCTTGATGTTTTCGTGGATCAGACGCGGGACGCCGCCGCAACTAAAGCAGCGCGGCGGCTGATACGGAGTCTCGCCTTCCGGGTAACGCATGAAGCGCCTGTAGAAAGGTTTCTCGGTGCCGACGAAGTCGTCGTAATAGAAGGCTAGTTTGCCGCACTCACTACACTGGAGATATTTCGCCATGGGTTTCCCTTCAGAAACATTCGCCTCGATTTAGCGGACCCCCGCCGCTGGTTGCGGCGGTTTAGCGCTGCAGCCCACGCCTTCCGGGTCTGGTCGAGCGCGTGAGAGAAAGAATACTTGCGAAGTCCGGCAAGGTCAATAACGCCGTTCCCGAGCGGGGTTGAGAATTTGTCGATTTTGATGCATGGGTAACAGACAGCACGGGCGCCAGCTTCGGAAAGGCTCGCGCACATCGAGGACAATGATTTGTTTAAGGAGGAATAGTCCATGGCGATAAAACTTTTTCAATCGCAAACTTCAATGTTTTGCGAGAAAATCCGCATCGTTTTTGCAATGAAAAAAGTGCCCTACGAGATTGTTGACGTCCGCAAAGATGACCGCAAGTCTCTGATCGAATATACCAATCAAAGAAAAGTTCCCACGTTAAATTACAATGGCGAGTGTGTTATCGATTCCACGGTCATTTCGGCCAGGCTTGAAAAAGATTATCCAGCCAACAGCATCTATCCCGAGGGTGCGGCCAACAAGGGACTCTGTTTGGCGCTGGAAGATTGGTCCGATGAAGTGTTGATTCTTGCCAACCACGCGATGCGGCGCGCCGAAACTTCGGAGGCGCGCAAAAAGGCCGAAGATCAATGGGATGTTCATTTTAACACGCTGGACCAAATCTATACCGGAAAGAAATTCATCTTCGAGCGTATGACCATCGCCGATATGGCGATCTTTTCCCAGCTTCATTACCTCTACACCACCGTAAAATACGAGATCCCGGCGAAATACAAAAACGTCAACGCTTTTATGGAGAACATGCGCCAGACGCTGAAACTCAAGTCGCTGGCGGACAGCTTCGAAGCTCAATCGCTCTAGGTTCGGGGATATGAAAAAGAACGTGATCGTGCCGCGCTTGGGGTCGAGCGATGAAAGCGATGAGGTGCGGATCCTTCGTTGGATCAAAGAGCCAGGAGTTGCGGTGAAGAAGGGCGAAGCGTTGCTCGAAGTGGAAACCGACAAGGTCAACGTCGAAATCGAGGCGCCGGAGGACGGCCAGTTGAGCGCGATCAATGCGCGCGAAGGCGACTTCGTCAAGTTTGGGTCCGTGGTTGCGGTTATCGACAGGCCCGATTGACTCTGTTCGAAGCGCGTTGCCGTCCGCGCCGGCTGCTGCGCTGTAACACGCCTGTGCGAGGGCGATCGCGTCGCGCGTCCGCTCCTCGACGAAAACGGTGTCCGATATCCTCGCTTTATTTGCAAATTTGAAATTGTCATCGCTCGCGCGTCGCGGATCGATGCGTGTCGGCGCTGGCCCGTGGCTCACTCGGCAGCGAGCCACATCCGGCGAGCCTGCCCGTGAAGACAGATGAAAGAACGTCTTTCGGTTCTTTTGTCGCAGATCGGTTGGGTCGGTTGTCTTTTGGGCTTCGCCGCAACGAATTATTTCTTGCTCGGGCTCGCCGGTTTCGTTCACAATCCGCTGCTGAATTTCAGCATCGTCGTGGTGCTGCTTTTTGGGGCGGTCTTTTTTCTCGGAAACTTTTTCGTTGTTCCGCGCGAAACCAATTGGGTAGGCCGCAGTATTTGGGCGGCCATACTGGTGTTTCTGATCGTCGAAATTGTTCTCGGATTTTTACCCCCAACTAGCCGCGATGAGCTGACGCACCACCTGGCCATACCGCGTCTCTACGCCGAGGCGGGGCGCATCATCGAGGTGCCGCAAGCACCCTACGCCTATTATCCGATGCTCCTCGACATGCTCTACACGCCTTGGGTCTATTGGGGCTACGATTTCGTCCCCAAGTTGATCCACGGGTTGTTTGCTTATTTCACCGGCCTGCTGCTCTACGCCTACCTGGGCCGG
>JBLMXG010000224.1:0-4847 GCA_050257635.1 Chloroflexota bacterium | reverse complement strand
GGGATTTTTTCTTTTCATCTCCACGCCGGTGATCGCGCGCTTGAGCCACTGGGGTTACATCGATCTGGGCATGACGTTCTATACGACGGCGAGTTTACTGGCCCTGTTGCGCTGGCGCGAGCAGCGTGAGTCGTTGCTCTCGCTCTCGCTTGCGGCGCTGTCCCTCGGTTTTGCCCTCGCCACGAAGCCAAGCGGCTTGGTGGGCGCGTTGGTGATTTCATTGCTGTTCTTGATGGTCATTGTTAAGCCACCGCGCAAAAGCCTTGAGATGATCTCCCGGGAGTTGGCTCTGTTCGGCGCTTGCGCAGCCTTGCCGTTTATCCCCTGGCTGGCGAAGAACTGGCTTCAGACCGGCAACCCGTTTTATCCTTTGTTGAGCCATCTGTTCTCATCCTACACAGCGGTCCGGACAAGTGCCCCGAGCTTTGCTGGTCTGGGGATATTCGATAAGCGCGAGTTGCTCTATAGCGAGGGCTTTTGGCAGATCGTTGGCTTGCCGCTAAGAATCTTTTTTTTCGGGCAGGACGACAAGCCGCAATTTTTCGACGGCGTGCTGACCCCGGTGTTAGTCCTTTTTTTGCCCTGGGCTTTCAAGGGAAAATGGGCGGAGGAAAAGCGATTGCTCGGCGCCTTTGCCTTGTTATTCTTGCTCTACGCGCTGTTTCTCGTCGACCTGCGCATCCGCTACATTCTCCCGATTGTCCCGGCGCTTGTTGTCTTGGCCGTTTACGGTGTCCACAATGTCTACTTGGGAATCAAACGGCCAGCGCTTTTGTTTGCGGCGCTGATTGGTTTCTCTCTCTGGCACACCGCCTATCTGTGGCGTTATTTTCGGCAGGCGTCGCCGGTCGCTTACCTGAGCGGCAATGAAAGCCGCGACGCTTATCTGGCGCGTCGGTTACCGGAATATGCGGCGCTTCGATATATCAATGAAAACACCGCACCAACAGCGAAAATATATCTTCTCTTTATCGGTCGGAGAGCGTATTATTGCGAGCGTGAATATTTTCACGATGGCGGCGATCTGCCGGGGTATTTGCTGGGAGCGATCCGCGCCGCAAAAAAGCCCGACCAGATCGAACAAGCCTTGAAGCAAAAAGGAATCACCCATCTCATCGTGCGCGAGGATCTTTTGACCGAGTTTTTGACGCAGAACTTGACGCCGGATCAGGCTGCGATATGGAATCTTTTCGCCCAAGATCGGCTCACTTTACTCTTTCGCGACCGCGGATACGCGGTTTACCGACTCCATGGCTAGTGGCTGCGAGCTCTCCGTAGTCATCCCGGTTTTCAACGAAGCGCCGAGCTTAGCCAAATTGCTCGGTGGAATTCAAAATCTCGGCCTCGCTCGGATGGAAATCATCGTTGTCGATGACGGTTCCCGCGATGGCAGCGCCGAAGTGGCGGTACGAAGCGGCGCTAGCGTAATCCGCCATCCGTATAACATCGGCAACGGCGCAGCGGTGAAAAGCGGCATCCGCGCGGCACGCGGCAAGCTCATCGTCTTGATGGACGGTGACGGACAGCACAAACCCGAGGACATTCCGAAATTGCTCGCGCAGGTCTCCGACTATCATATGGTCGTGGGCGCTCGCGCGAAGGGATCCAAGCTGCGTTTTCACCGTTACGCGGCAAACCAGCTTTACAACCTGCTGGCCTCTTACGTCACCCGATTTAAAATCCAGGATCTCACCTCCGGGTTCCGCATCCTCATGCGCCGCGACGCACTGCGTTTTATTGATTTGCTGCCCAACACCTTTTCTTACCCGACGACACTGACGCTGGCATTTTTGCGCTCCGGCTTGACGGTCAAATACGTGCCGATTCAAACACTCTACCGTTCTGGGCAAAGCAAGATTAGCTTGATCACCGACGGCATTCGATTTTTTTTGATTATCGCGAAAATCGCCACATTGTTTTCGCCGTTCCGCATCTTTCTGCCGGTGAGCCTTTTGTTTTTCTTCGCCGGCATGTCCAACTACGCCTACACCTATTACACCGAGTACCGTTTTACCAACATGTCCGCGCTTATGTTTACCGCCGCGGTGATCGTTTTTATGCTCGGCTTGATCTCCGAGCAGATCGCTCTACTGCGGATGGAACGGCAACAGAGCGGGAGAAGGTTTGATGACGAATAGGCAATCCGAAACTAAAGCCTCGGCTAGCGTTGATCTTGCACCATGACTGCATCGTAAAGAGTTTTGAATTCTTGGGCGATATGGGTCCAGCTATATCGTTCGCGAACTTCGGCAAAGGCGGTATCCGTAATACGTTGGCGGAGAGCCGGCTGGTTGAGCAGTTCTTCGATCGCTTCGGACAGCGCGCCGGCGTTGCCCGGTTCAACCAGCAATCCGGTGACATGATCCCGTACCATTGAAGGAATTCCGCCGATCGCAGTCGCCATCACGCACGCACGCGCAGCGAAAGCTTCCAAGATGACGATGCCTTGACCTTCCATTTCCCCTGACGAGCCAGCCTTGGAAGGGATAACTACGACATCTGCCGCCGCATAGAAGTCGGGCAGCTGTCGCTGTGTTACCGTGCCGAAAAATCGTACCTTCTCGCCGACGCCTAGGTCTTTCGCAGTGCGCTCCAGTTTTTCTCTTTGGTCACCGTCGCCGACAACCCAGAGCGTGGTGCGAGCTCGGATCTGAGTCGGCAAAAGAGAGATTGCCAAAAGCAAGTCATGGCAACCTTTGTTTTCGATCAGTCGGCCGACAAACAGCAGAAGATATTCCCCTTCGGGAAGTTCGTGTCGGGACTGGACGGGATTGCGATTCGAAAATAGGGCGATATCGACACCCATCGGGATGATTCGTGCTTGGGGGAGCCGAGGGTCGTGCTTGACCGCGGCGGCCGTGTTCGCCGTGTTCGCAGTCCACGCCGCGCTGCGGCCGAGGATCAAACGTTTTAATCGTTTCGCCAATCGTCCGCCAAGAGCGAAGGCGTCGGTGCCGTGAACACTGACCACCAATGGCACGCGATAAAGCAAATTTCCGACGAGGCCGACCAATCCCTGTGGAAGAAGCCAATGAGCATGGATCACGTCGAAGCGTTGAGCGGCCAGTAACCGCAGGAGCGAGGCAGTCATTGTAAGCAAGTAGAACGGGACCTGGAGCCATAACCAAGGGGACCGTTTCAGGTTTGGCAGCATGCCCGAGCCATACGCCAAGCCCTGACGCTCCGCGGAAAAGTATTGAAATCGATGGACCGTGATCCTGCCGTGAGCCACGGTTTCGCCTTTCCGATCGGCCGGGACCAGGATATGAACGTCGATGCCCGCCTCCGCCAAATGATCGGCCAGATACCGCAAGAAGACAGAAGCTGTGTCGTCGCGACTGCGGGGATAGCTCGAAGCTAAAAATAGAACTTTAAGCCGTCGATGATTCATGCTCGGCTGCGCAGGACGGTAAGAAAAAAGATTTCCAGTTGAGCCGCCAAGTCCGACCAGGTGGGAACCGTGCGATCGATTCCCGTCGGGTTCGCTAACTGCCGGCGCACGGCAGCCGCCAAGCTCGCCGGATCGTCCGGGGCGAACAGACATTCGCGATGGTCGCGCAAAATCTGCCTCATCGAGCCAATGTCAGCGGCTACGAGCGCGGTGCCGCAAGCCATGATCTCGCGTGCTTTCTGGGGGAAATTATAGCGGCCGAATGATGAGTCGCGGTTGTAGATGACCGCGACGTCGAGGGCGTTGAAAAACGCCGGAACTTTTCCCAGTGGTAAGACGCCGAGGTCATGGGTGAGGTTGCCTCGGGGGATGCTATTGTGCCGAGGGCGTGTCCCCGCGAGCGCAAGATGGAGATTGATATCTTCGGCGGCGAGGAGCGCGAAGCCGCGAATAAGCGCGTCGACCCCTCGGCTCGCATACAAAGCGCCTGCCGTACCAACGATTTTCGCTGCTCGCGGTAATCCCAACTCGGCGCGGCAACGTTCGCGCTCCATAGGGTAGAAAAGATCGGTGCGAACGGCGTTTTCCAAAATCAGTGCGGGTGCGCGGCTGTGATAGCGGTCGGCTGCATAGTCTGCCAACTGAGAGCTGACACAAGTGATGCCGCCGGCGGCTCTGACAGCGCGTTTAAATAAAGGCATCACGCCAGGGGTTCTGGTCGCCGGGTAACTCTCGAAGTTGTCGTACAAGTCGACGATTAGTTTAGCTGAAGATTCTTTCGCCAAGCGCTGGCCAAAGATGACGTGGAAGGCATCTGAGCAGGCCCAGATAACCTCAGGTTGAAAGTCGTTTATGACTTGCCGCGCCAAGCGAAAATACTGTCGAGGTCTTGGCCACGATCCGTCCAACAGATTCACTGCATGCCAAGCGACACTCCCGGTTCCTGAATCGATGGACCACGAGGGGAGCGGGTCGTCTGATCGCCTGCGATAACTTAGCGCAATGCCCTGAACCTCATGTCCTCGTCGCGCCAGCTCCTGCGGCAATTCCCAGAAACGCCCAAAATGGTCATCCAGGAGATCTTTGCCCATGTACTGGCGTTTGGTGAGGACGAGAATTTTCATCTGGCAATTGGGTTGGCCCCGATAAATTGACCCACAGTATACCCCATAAAGGTTTCTTTGTTGCGCCAAAAAGAACTGCGGCCAATCGGCGAGGCGAAGTATGGCTCCGGCGCCGTCGTGGCTGCCTCGACAAAAAAACCTGTCAAGCCATCTAAAAATCTAACCGGAGTTAGGATTCGTTGAGTCATGTGAAAATCTAACCGTACGTTGGGTACGGATGTGTCTTTGCATTTCGTATAGCTGATGTTTTTGTTTTTTGGTGAAAGCCCAGTGCCTCCAAGCCGAGCCGACTTTGGGGTGCGGCAAAGATGGCTTATCCGGCACAGGCTTTG
>JBLMXG010000223.1:0-4511 GCA_050257635.1 Chloroflexota bacterium | reverse complement strand
GGCATCCGCTCGCTGCAAGCGGTCACCGGCGCGATCGTGGATCCGTTTGCCGCCTATCTGCTGGTTCGCGGGCTGAAGACCTTCGCGCTGCGCGCGGCGCGGCAGAACACCAACGGCCAGGCGGTTGCCGAGTTTCTCGCGGCGCATCCGCGCGTCAACGCCGTGCATTACGCGGGGCTTCCCACTCACCCGCAGCACGCCATCGCGCGCCGCCAGATGCGTGGATTCGGCGGCGTGGTATCCTTCGAGATTGCCGGCGATCTAGCAGCGACGTCGCGAGTCGTCGACGCCTGTCGCATTCCCCAGATCGCGCCCTCATTAGGAGGCGTCGAGAGCCTGATCGAGCAGCCGGCGCTCATGAGCTTTTACGAGCTTACGACCGAAGAGCGCCTTCAAGTCGGCATCAAAGACAATCTGATTCGTTATTCGGTCGGCATCGAGGACGCGGAAGATTTGATCGCCGACCTCGCCGGCGCTCTGGAACGCGGGTAGCCCACAGGGCGGGCTTGCCATTGCAAAGCGTGGGATCAGAGTCAGGACCAAAAGCGAATTAAAATTTATCCTTCTTGAACGATTTAAGCGAAGACGGCCGGCTGCGCAGCGCATCGTCTTTGGTGACGCGGTCGAAAACATGGATGCCGCGATTGTGAAGCAAAGTAGGTTGCGAAATTGCGCGCCGGGCTACGGCGGAACAGAGCGTACACTTTTTTAGCGGCTTCTCGCGGACGCTTTGAATCGCTTCAAAGCGGTGCCCGTGCGCACATTCGTACTCGTAAAGCGGCATAAACAATCTTTTTAGCTAGCACATTGACGTACCCATCACAACCAACACGGCGACCTTGTGAGGGAAAATATTTCCTGGTATAAGATTTTATGTTTGGTCTTAAATTCGCAAGCGCAGGAAAACCCAGGCCTTGGTCTGGGTTTTTTTTTAGCGGCGCTTGGAGGTGAGAGATGCTAGATCTAGAAGGCTTGCCCGTCGGTTTAACATTCGACGATGTTTTACTGCTTCCGGCGGAGTCTGCGATCCTACCGCGGGACGTCGACGTCAGCACGCGTCTGACGGCGCGCATTCCCCTTAATATTCCGCTCGTCAGCGCGGCTATGGATACGGTGACCGAGTCGCGCACCGCTATCGCAATGGCGCAGGAGGGCGGCATCGGCATTATCCACCGCAACCTATCCGTATCGGCCCAAGCCTCGGAGGTGGAGAAGGTCAAGAAGTTCGAAAGCGGCATGATTTCGGATCCGATCACGGTCGAACCCGAACAAAAGATCTCCGAGGCTCAGGCGATCATGCACCAGTACGGGATTTCGGGCCTGCCGGTCACCAAGCGCGGCAGACTGGTGGGCATCTTGACCAATCGGGATTTGCGCTTCGAAAAGAGACAAGACCGCTTGGTCTCCGAGGTCATGACCAAAGAAAATTTAGTGACGGTCAAACCCGGCGTCGATCTCGATGACGCCAAGGAGTTGCTGCACCAGCATCGCATCGAGAAACTTCTGGTCGTGGACGAGGATTTTCAGCTTAAAGGCCTGATTACGGTCAAGGATATCGAAAAGAAGATTCAATACCCGTTTGCCTGCAAAGACGCGAGAGGGCGGCTGAGGGTGGGGGCCGCGGTCGGAGTCGGCACCGATTGGGAAGAGCGCGTCGAATCGCTGGTGCGCGCCGGCGCGGATCTGATTACCGTGGACACGGCGCACGGCCATTCGAAAAATGTCATGGATGTGGTTAGACAAATTCGCAGGCGATGCCCGGACCTCGATGTGGCGGGCGGCAACGTCGCGACCGAAGAGGGAGCGCAGGCCTTGATCGACGCCGGCGTGAGCGCCGTCAAGGTGGGAGTGGGCCCTGGGTCTATTTGCACGACGCGAGTCGTATCGGGCGTAGGGGTACCGCAACTGACGGCCATTGCCAGTTGCGCCAAGATCGCCGAACGGCGCAATGTGCCGATCATCGCCGACGGGGGAATCAAATATTCCGGCGATATCACGAAGGCGCTCGCGGCCGGCGCCAGTTCCGTCATGATCGGAAGTCTGTTCGCGGGCACCGAAGAGAGTCCGGGCGAGACTATTTTGTATCAGGGGCGGACCTATAAAGTTTATCGCGGCATGGGCTCGCTGGGCGCCATGAAACAGGGAAGCCGCGACCGCTACGGCCAAGCAGACGTCGATGATGCCATGAAACTGGTTCCTGAAGGCATTGAAGGGCAGGTTCCATACAAAGGTTCGCTTTCTTTCAATATTCACCAGTTGGTCGGAGGGCTTCGTTCCGGCATGGGCTATTTGGGTTCCCGCGACGTTGCTGCGCTGCGCGCGCGAGCGCGCTTCATGCAGATCACTTCCGCCGGGCTCAAAGAAGGTCACGTGCATGACGTTTTCATCACCAAGGAAGCGCCCAACTACAGAGTCGAATGATCCTCGTTCTTGATTTTGGCTCCCAGTACACGCAGCTGATTGCGCGGCGCATCCGCGAAGCTAAGGTTTACTGCGAAATTCACCCCTTCAACCTGCCGTTAGAGAAAATCCAAGCGCTCCAGCCCGAAGGCATCATCCTTTCCGGCGGACCGGCGAGTGTTTACCAAGACAACGCGCCGCGTGCGAATGAGAAAATTTTTCAAATTCCGGTTCCATTTCTGGGAATCTGTTACGGCATGGGGATGATCAATCTGGCGTCCGGCGGCGAGGTCGCGCGCGCCGACCGGCGCGAATATGGGCCGGCCGAGCTGATCGTCGACAACGATGCGGATCTTTTTCACGGTTTTTCCCGCCAGGAGCGGGCGCGGGTTTGGATGAGTCACGGCGACCGCATGATTGCTATCCCAAAGGATTGGAACGTGCTCGCCCACAGCGGCAATTCGCCGATTGCGGCTTTTGCCGACCCCTCGCGCCGGATTTTCGGCGTACAATTTCATCCCGAGGTGGCGCACACGCCGCGCGGCAAGGAAATCCTCGACAACTTCGTCTTCCGCATTTGCCGTTGTCAACCGACATGGACCATGGAGCGCTTCATCGACGCTTCCGTAAAGAAAATTCGCGAGCAGGTGGGCGACGGCCGCGTGCTCTGCGCCTTGAGCGGCGGCGTCGATTCTTCGGTCGCGGCGATTCTCGTCCATCGCGCCATCGGCGAGCGGCTCGTGTGCGTTTTCGTCAACAACGGTCTGCTGCGCCTCAATGAAGCAGAACGCGTGTGCGGATTGTTCAGCGAACGCTTCGGCCGGAGCTTTCGCTATGTGGATGCCAGCGCTCGGTTTCTCGCGGCCCTCGCGGGTGTGCTGGATCCGGAGGTCAAGCGGAAAACGATCGGACGGCTTTTTGTCGAAGTGTTCGAGGAAGAGGCGAAGCAGCTCGGCGACATTGCCTTCTTGGCTCAGGGAACCCTCTACCCCGACGTGATTGAGTCGGTGTCATTCGTCGGCCCCTCGGTAACCATCAAGAGCCACCACAATGTCGGCGGATTGCCGGAAAAGATGAAAATGACACTGGTCGAACCACTGCGCGAGTTGTTCAAGGACGAGGTGCGTGAGGTCGGCCGGGAACTAGGGTTGCCAAATGAGTTGATCCAGCGCCAGCCCTTTCCCGGGCCGGGACTGGCGATTCGCGTGTTGGGCGAAGTGACCGAAAATCGGCTCAAGATCCTGCGCGAAGCCGATGTAATTGTTCTGCACGAGATCCGCGCCGCCGAACTTTACGAAAAGGTCTGGCAGTCGTTTGCTGTTTTGCTGCCGATCAAAACGGTTGGCGTGATGGGGGATGAGCGCAGCTATGAAAACGTGATCGCTTTGCGCGTGGTCGAAAGCCGGGACGGCATGACGGCCAATTGGGTTGCGCTCCCGGCGGATCTCCTCGCTCGCATCTCCAACCGCATTATTAACGAGGTGCGCGGCGTGAATCGCGTGGTTTACGATATTTCGTCAAAACCTCCCGCGACGATCGAATGGGAGTAAAGTTTTAGTTGGCGCGTATCATGTTGTCCCAGGTGTGCGGACTGCATTGGCGTCCAGAATGTACGGTATGGAGCCATCTACGCACTTCTCTCTCTAGTACGCCACAGTTTCGGTGACGGACCTTAAGGTTTATTTTTCCATTGCTCAGTGCGCTCAAATTATTGTAGGGTGCCCCTAGTCTAGAGATTTCTGTCGCACAAACCTTAGGAGGTTGCATCATGAATAGGTACTGCCGTCGTCTCGCCGTGGGGTTCCTACTATCAACAAGCATGATCCTGGTCTTGCTGCCGGCGCTGGCGCCAGCTGCGGAAAAGCTCAACACCTCTTATATTTCCACGGCCCCGGGTTCCTCCGCCACGGTCTGGGTCGCCAAAGACGCGCGGATTTTTGAAAAAAACGGCCTCGACGCGACGGTGATTTTTATCTCGGGCAGCATTCGTGGCATACAGGCGATTATTGCCGGCGAGATTCCCATCGGCGAGGGTGGGGGACCCGGATTGGCCAGCGCGCGTCTCGCCGGCGCCGACGTCGTTGCCATTGCCGGCAACGTCAATGTCCTGC
>JBLMXG010000222.1:0-5167 GCA_050257635.1 Chloroflexota bacterium | reverse complement strand
CGCTCGCGCTGCCGAATATGCCGGTGAGTGAAACCTGTGGAAAGAACTCCGCCTTCGCTTCCCCGATGCGAGCGTTGGCTGCCACGAGCTGCTCTTCCGCAGCGCGTACATCCGGCCGCTGTTCCAATAGAGCCGAAGGCAAACCGGCGGGAATCTCCGGCGGCATATGTTCGCCGTCCAGGGACGCGCTGCGCGGGATCGGCCCGGGATTTTCACCGAGAAAAATGCGCAAGCCGTTTTCTGTTTGGGCGATCCGGCGTTCGACGTCGGGCACCGTCGCCGCCGCGGAGGCCACCTCCTCTTCCGCCCGCTTGACGTCCAGCTCCGAGGCGAGACCGTCGTCGTAGCGGCGGCGCACCAGATCCAACGAAGCGCGGCGCGATGCAAGCGTGCGACGGTCAATCTCTTCCTCGCGGTCGAGCTCCAGCAGATCGAAATAGTTTTGCGCAACGTCGGCCACCAGCGTCATCAGCACGGTTCGTTGGTTTTCTTGGTTCGCCAGCAATTCCGCGCGGGCCGCTTCGGTAGCTCGCCGCAAACGGCCCCATAGGTCGACCTCAAACGATGCGTCGAGATTCGCTCGGTATAGATCGAAGTTCGGATTGACGCCGAGTTTATCGATGGGTGGAAAACTCCTTTCAGACTCGCGATCATTGCGATAGCGCGTGCCCGCATTGAGTTCCGGGAACTGTGCCGAACGGGCGAGGCCCAACAGGGCGCGCGCCTCGGCCACTCGCGCCACGGCAAGCTGCAGATTGTAGTTTTCTTCCAGCGCCGTGCGAATTAAGTTCTGCAACGTGGGATCCTCAAAGAGCTGCCACCATTTGAGGTTGGCGACAGACTCGCCAGTACCGTCAGCGGTGCGCCACGACGCGGGGATCGAGCTTTCCGGCCGCTTATAGTCAGGACCGACCGTGCATCCGGCAAATAACCAACCGGCAAGAAGTAGAATTAGACAGTTTCGCATGGCGTTTTTTGCCTGAAACGTTCTTAATCTTCAGCGGCTTTACATTGGCGTGACGATCCTACGAAAATCTACGTTGACGGTAATGAGCTTTGTATCAGATTCCATCCCTGTTCCTCCACGAAATCAATAACCGTCGACATTGATGGCAGCTTGAGCAAAGGTCTGAGGGGCTTCTTGAGGCAAATTGTGCCCGATTCCGCCCTTGATAAGCCGGTGCGAATATTTGCCCGGGAATCTCTCGGCACAGGAACGCCTGTCCGGATGCGGCGCGCCGTTGGCGATCACGATTGATTTCTTCCGACATTTTTCTACCTCTGCGTACTATTCACCGAGAGCCGACCGCGCCGGTCACTCGTTCATTGAGAAGCGAACGAGTCGACGACCTCATCGGTTGTTACAATGGCACTGGCGTAGTTCGGGATATTGACGTCGAGAGCGGCGTGCATCTCTTCATCCGAGTAATCTGCCGTCGCGTCCTTCACCATCGTGACCTCGTAGCCAAGCTCGGCGGCATAACGAACGGTCGCCTCCACACACGTGTGCGCTATGAGCCCCATGACGATGAGCTTGTGGATGCCGTGTTTCTTGAGTTGCAAATCCAGATCGGTATTGGCAAAGCCACTGGAACACCAATGCTCGAGGGCCACAATGTCACCCGGTTGCGGTGCGAATTCGCTGCGGATCTCGCCGCCCCAGGTTCCGTATTCGAAGGTCTTTCGCAACCACGCCGCTTTCTGTATAGGCGCAATGTACTTCCAGCTCTCATAGTCGCCTGGACGGTATCGACGATGCAGCGCATAGAAGACGCGAAGCTCCGCCTTTCGCGCCGCATTCAGGAGCCGCAACATATCGGGAACACATTTGTTCGCTTCAGCAACGCCCTTCAAGCGATCCCATACCTTGCCGCCCTCGGAAATGAAGTCGTTGTACGGGTCTATGACGAGAAGTGCAGTGGCCTCTTTGTCGAATCTCGGAGTTGCCATGTTTTTTCTCCCTATTTGTTCCCGTGCGCAGAGACTCAGGCCTCTTTTGCCGACGCGGTGAATGTCGCCGCATTTTTCCTTACGAAATCCTGTAGGCTCAACGGCACTTGCCCGGTTAGCTTGCGCACGTCGTCCGACATCCGGTCGTAGCGTCCTGCGCGGTGCAGATCCGCCATCGTTGCTAAGTGATTCACCAGGTGAACCGGCAAGCCGCGTTTGAGCAACCCGTCTCGCCACCGTCCGACCGGAATGTCCTGAAAAGTGATCGTGCGGCCGAGCGCCTTGGAATATTCCTGTGCATAGAAATGCATGTTCTCGGACCGCGGACCGGTGAGATGATAGATCTTGCCGATGTGCGGCTGCGGATCGGCAAGCAGCCCTACGATCACACGCGCAACGTCTTCCACTGCGACCGGCGAAGTTTTGCCCTCGCCGAATGGGAGTCTGATCTGATTTGATTCCTTCACCGAATCCGGAGTCAAAACCAGGAAGAAGCCTTCGAGAAGCACCGTCGGCCGCACATGCACGACCGGCAGACCGGACCAGTTCAGCGCCTGCTCGGCGAGCCAGTGCAGTTTGTGCTGCGGGCTCGGGGTGGTTTCGGTAATACTCATCTCTGCGACCGTCATCTGCGACATGTTGATGAACGCCTTCACGCCATGATGCTTCGCCACCGCCGCCGCGTTGACCGTCGCGGCTAGATAGGTATCCGAAACCGACATGCCGAAGTACATCGTCTCGCAGCCGGCAATCGCCTTGTGCATCGAATCGAGATCGAGCAGATCACCGATCACCACCTCCGCACCCATGTCGCGTAACGCCTGCGCGCGTTGGTCTTCATTTCGCACCATCGCACGCACCGCTTTGCCTTGCTTCACCAGCAGTTCGCTGACGGTCCGCCCTACCGCGCCGACGCGGCCTGCCGCGCCGGTAACCAGAATCGGATTTGCCATGTTGTTTCCTCTTATGCCTTCACCGAGTCACATTTGTTACCTTCGAGCGTCAGTGGGTCCAGGAGTCTCCGGGAATCTGGGTGGAGTTTTCAGCGTCCGATCGATACTGGTCATGGAGACCTCTTTAGTTAACCCGCAACGAGCTGCTGCCCGCCGTCGATGTCATAAGTCGCGCCCGTGAGGGCCGTGTTGGTCATGATGTGGACGGCGAGCGCGGCGACGTCGGCCGGTCCGACGACGCGCCGGATGGGAAGTGTGGCGCGAAGCTCGTTGCGGCGGTTTTCGAGTTCATCGCCGAGGAGCGATGCCGACAACGGTGTGTCGACGAAACCGGCGGCGATGAGGTTAACTCGGGCGGGCGCGAGCTCGACGGCCAGATTGGCTATGAGCGCGGGACCCGCGGCCGTGAGTGCCGAGATCAACGCGAATCCCGCCGCCGCGCGGCGGCCGCCGGTGCCGCCCATGAAGAGCAGGGTCCCTCCAGGGCGAACCTTGCTCGCGGCATTCCGAGCGACCTGCAGCGGTAGCATGAGATGGGCCTCGATGTCGCGGCGCGCCTTTTCGAAGTCGAACTCCGCCAGCGGCGCGTAGTAGCGACCGGGGCCTGTGACCAGCACGTGGTCGATCGGCGCGGGCAGGTCACCGAAGAATTTACCAAGTCGCTCGAAGTCGAGAGCGTCGAAGGCCGAAGCGCTCAGCGCGCCGAGCTCGCTCGCAGCGCGCTTGAGGCGCTCGGGATTCCGGCCGGTGAGGACCACCTTGGCGCCCTCAGCGCGTGCTCGTCGGGCGGTTTCGAGCCCGATGCCGGCGCTGCCACCGATGACGACGACAGTTTGCCCGAGGAGCTCCGGTTCGCGCCGGATAGGGGAAGCGGTGGTTGCGGTGCTCATAATGCCTCCGATCAGCAGTTAAAAATTGCGTTCGCCTCAAGGCGTAACGCTCGACTGCGTTCACCAAAATCGAAAGTCAAATTTCTTGAATGCGAGCGCCAACTATGTGAAAACCGTCTGTCTCGTCGCCTTCCGCCGCCGAATCCTGCCTCCTATGGAAGGGTTTCAGTTTGGACAAGACGTTGGGGAGAAACTCGGCAACCTCCGGATGAACACCTTAGGCCAGGGGACCGATGCAGTGCTCGCCGGGGCGCGCCGCCGCCGATAACGATCACGCCGTAGTGGTGCACTGTGGCAGTTCTTCGCCACTCTGCTCCGCGACCATGTACGCAGCGCACCAGTCGGGCCAGTTCACGTCGCGCCGCCCGGTTCGCTTTTCGTGCTGTCCGTGGGCAGCGTCCGCACGCCGAAGGGCGCTGGCTGACGTCGAACGTCGGTGCCGAGTTCAGAAACCCAGGGCAACGATCAGCCGGAATGCGTATTTGTGTCATCGTCGTCCGCCCGCCCGAACGCAGGGAGGTACTTGCCAAAGTTCAATTCGAAGTCGCTCCGAACGCCGTAACCGATGTCACGAACCTTCGCACGGCGCGCCTGCGCATCTGGCAGGGCCAAGAGTGGGAAGAACAGGTCGTTGCTCGACTGAAGCTCGGTAGCTGTCGGCGTCCCGAACCGATTGACCTGCGCCTTCGCCGCAGCCAGCGTTTCACGGTCGAACGAGGCCAGACGTCGGACGAGAGTATCGACAAACGGGTCGAGGTCGCCATCGTCCAGCGCGCGGTTCACCCAGCCATAACGCTCGGCGATGGCAGCATCGAAATCGTCGCCGCTGAGGACGATCTCAAGTGCCCGCGAGCGACCGACCAAACGCGGGAGCCATTCGAGCGCTCCGCCGCCCGGCACCAGTCCGACACCGATCTCGGGTTGGCCGAATAGGGCGCTTTGCCGGCTGGCGAAGCGCATGTCACAGGCCAGCACGAACTCGTTACCGATGCCACGCGTGCGGCCGCGAATCTTGGCGATGCTCACGACTGGCGTGGACGAGAGGCGCAGCACAACGTCGCGCCAAAGGCCCAGAGCCTCTGGCCGTTCAGCCGCCTTGGCTACGTCAAGATGGGCGATGAAAAAATCGGGATTCGCTGACTGGAACACTACGACCTTCACCGACGGGTCCGCCTCGAGGTCGGTCATTAGCGCTCCCAATTCCACGATGGTTGTGGGAACAAACATGTTGATGGGCGGGTTGCTGAAGGTGATCGTCCACCGGCCCGGATGGCTGCGGTCGGTGTTGAATTGCGAATGGCTCGATTCCACCAAAGTATCATTTTTCATTTTTTGATTCCTTTCTACCGTTGAGGGAGTTCGGGGTCATGAGTT
>JBLMXG010000221.1:0-4841 GCA_050257635.1 Chloroflexota bacterium | reverse complement strand
GAGCAATCAGACTTTCCGCGACGGGGTTGCGCTTTGTCAAACGATCCCGGGCGCGACGGCGATGCTAACGGCAGCGTACGTCGGCTTCAGGGCGAGAGGGGTGGCCGGAGCTGCAGCGAGTTTTATCGGCTTTGGACTCCCCGCCTTTCTGCTCATGGTGGCGCTCTCGGCGTTGTACGGACACTCACAGGCGGTGCCGTCGGTAGTTTCGATTTTCAGCGGGCTGCGAGCCATCATCGTGGCGATCGTGGCCACTGCAACGGTGGGGTTCGGCAAAACCTCCTTGAAGGGTTTAAAGGATGTCGCGGCCGCCGCCTTCGCTGCGGTCATGTTCGGGTTGGGAGCAAGCCCCATTCTGGTCATCTTGCTGGCGGCGCTGCTGGGTGTGGTGCTTTACAAGAACGACGTTGTCCCCAGATCGAGCGTCGATGTACCGCCTCGCGCGACCTCCAGCGCGACGCTTTTGGCCATCGCATCGGTCGTGGGTCTGTCGTTTGTCTTCCTCTTTCTATTCGAGCGGCAGTTGTTCGACCTCGCGGCCATCATGTTTCGCATCGATCTGTTCGCCTTCGGCGGCGGTTTTGCTTCGGTCCCGCTCATGTTCCACGAAATCGTGGAAGTGCGCTCCTGGATGGATGCGCAAACCTTTCTGAACGGCATTGCCCTCGGGCAAATTACTCCCGGGCCGATCGTGATCACGGCCACGTTTGTGGGCTATATCGTACAGGGACTGACCGGCGCAGTGATCGCAACCGCGAGCGTGTTTTTGCCCTCGTTCATGATCGTCGTCGGAGTCGCTCCTTATTTCGATCGGTTGCGAGGCTCGGTTTACTGTAGCAGGGCGGTCCGCGCTATTTTGTGTTGCTTCGTGGGGCTTCTGTTGACGGTGACGGTTCGGCTTGCGGCAAACATCTCGTGGGACATCCCTCGGATCGCGCTTGCCGCCGCTGCGTTTGCCGCCTTGTTATTTAAAGTCGAGATCCTCTGGATCGTGGTGATTGGGACGTTGATCTCCGCGGTTTTGTTATAATTGTTTGATTTGTGCGCTGGCGCAGGGGCAGCAGCAACGCGGCGCGCACATTGAGATCGCGGCCACCGTGCGAGAGCATCTGTGGCACCAAGATGTTGAGCGGCAAGCCGAGCAATGCCACCGCCGTGACCGCCTCGCCCCGCACGGCGATTGGATTAGCGAATCGTGACACGGCGTGGACGATGATCGCCGTCATTACCGCGAGCATGAACAGCCTGTTTACCAGCGCCGCGACCAGGGCCTCGGCGCAGAAGCGCCTGAACATTCTCTCGAAGAGACGCAACTCCGGATAAAGATATTGGCCGGCAGGGTCATCGTCCACGATCGTCACGCGGCCCAGCGCCGCTTCTCCGCGCTGCCGGCTCCATTCGTCCGAAATTTATAGGCTCCATTAATAGAAGCTGGACTGCAGATTCTGAGAAATCCGTTGGGAAAAGCCTCTTCTTGAACATGCCGGCACCTTGCCGGTTACGCCGCCTGAGCAAACCAATGGCGCGTATGGTTGCAGACAGAGCAGACCGACAACATAACCGGCACTTCAACGAGAACACCTACCACGGTTGCCAGCGCCGCCCCTGAATCGGCCCCGAACAGAGCGATCGCCGTCGCCACGGCTAGTTCAAAGAAGTTCGACGCGCCGATCAGCGCGCCGGGTGCGGCCACGTTATGCGGCACTCTGAGCCAGCGCATGAGGCCGTATACCAGCGACGAATTGAAGTAAACCTGTATGAGGATCGGAATGGCAATCAAAACAACGTGAAAGAAACGCGAGGTGATGTTATCGGCCTGGAAGGCGAAGATGATAATCAAAGTCGCCAGCAGTGCAAGAACCGAAATGGGATGCAAGACGGGCAAAAAATGTTTTTCAAACCATTCCAAGCCACGCGCACGCACAAGCCAAGACCGCGTCACGCTACCCGCTGCCAGCGGAATCACGATAAAAAGAACCACGGCATAGACCAGCACGATGAACGGCACCGTCAAAGCCGATGTTCCGCTCACGAGCAGCGTGACGATGGGGGCGAACGCAACGAGCATGATGAGATCATTTACCGATACCTGGACCAGGGTGTAAGCCGGGTCACCGTCTGTCAGATAGCTCCAGACGAACACCATCGCCGTGCACGGCGCGGCGGCCAAGATAATGACGCCGGCGGTGTACTGATCCGCAAGCTCTTGGCCGATAAGCGGCAGAAAAAGATGCTTGAAAAATATCCAGCCGAAGAGCGCCATGCTGAACGGTTTGACCAGCCAATTGACGAACAGTGTGATGAACAAGCCTTTGGGACGTTTTCCGATATCCAGTATGGAGGCGAAATCCACCTTCAACATCATCGGATAAATCATCAGCCAGATCAGCACGGCGATGGGAATATTGATGTGGCTGTTCTGGCCGAACTCCGTGTCGCGCACGACGGCGACGATGCCTGGAAACGCTTTGCCCAGGAGGACTCCGATCACCATGCAGAGCCCGACCCACGCGGTCAGGTAGCGCTCAAAAAGATTCAAGCGTTTTGGTGTCGCCCGTGCGGACGTCGTCACCGTTGTTTCGACTGCTTCCACGCTTTGCTATCCTTATCTTATCTTTTTGGAACTCGTTCATGCGATCGGGCTTTCCCTTGCTTTTGCGGCGGTTGCTTTGCCAAGGCTCATTGCGGGCGGCCAATCGCGTCAAGTTTTGCTTTCAGCGCAAGCTGATCCAATTTGTCGAACGGGAGGGCAACAAATAGCGATATGCGCCGATAAAGCTCCGTGTAAGCCTTTAGAAACGCTTTTCGCTTCGTTTCCTCGTCCCCCTCTACTGCCGCTGGATCGGGGACGCCCCAGTGCGCAGTCATCGGCTGTCCAGGCCAGACGGGGCAAGTTTCCGCTGCCGCTTGGTCGCAAACCGTGAGCACGAAGTGCATGAACGGAGCTCCAGCCTGTGAAAATTCGCTCCAATCTTTACTGCGGAGCCCTTCTGTCGGAATCCGATTTTTTTCGAGTAGCTCCAAAGTGAACGGATGGATTCTGTAGGTCGGGCGGCTTCCTGCGCTGAATGCTTTAAACTTGTTTTTTCCCAGTGAGTTGAGAACGGCCTCAGCCATGACGATACGCGCCGAATTGCCCGTACACAAAAAAAGGACATTGAATGGCTCCATGTTATCTCCCTGATGAACAGCGAGCGCTGGATTTGCTAGCATCGAGATCGTGCACGGACACGCGCGAATAAAAACGTTTCATGAGCGACTTTTTCCATATTTCGATTTTGCTCCGGGGGGACGACAGCGCTTAAGCGCGGTTTGGACATCGGCAAGACATGTCTCCGGCATTCCCTGGCAGCAATTCTTCGTGAGAAAAGTCATGAGCTCCGCCATGCGGTCGAAGTCTGCCGCATAGTAAATGAACTGCTTCTCTTGACGCGCAGAGACAAGGTTTGCACGAGCGAGCTCCTTCAAATGAAACGACAAAGTGGCGCCGGGAATTTCGAGTGTCGCACCAATGCGGCCAGCGGAAACGCCTTCAGGCCCCGCCTCAACCAATAGGCGATAGATAGAGAGCCGCGTTTCTTGAGCGAGCGCGGCAAGGGTAGTTACGGCCGCTTTAATTTCCATATTTCTAGTTTCATCAAAATACGCTGGTTGTCAATATCCCCGCGCTGGGGCTCGCCTAGATATTGCGCCACCTGCCGTGCAATGTGATCCAGTTAGACTTCTCGAATCCGGGGAGATACATTCGCCTCGAAGATCGTGTCTCTCAACGAAGAGGGATGAGCTTTGACCCTGCGCGGTGTAACGATTAACCTTCGGCGGTTTTTTGAGGTTCGTCCCGGGGAGAGCCGGCGCCTCGGTTTGATGGCGGCCTTTCTTTTTTTCTTGCTCGCCGCTAATAATGTCATCAAGGTTGTTCGAGATTTGCTTTTCCTCAGCCGCTTTTCCATAACTCA
Organism: Chloroflexota bacterium; assembly: GCA_050257635.1. Lineage (GTDB taxonomy): Bacteria > Desulfobacterota > Binatia > UBA9968 > UBA9968 > DP-20. Next base: position 885 of record JBLMXG010000221.1, on the reverse strand, counting down.
ACTGCCTTATGTTTATCTCCTCGCGGCGCTGCTCGCCGGCGTCGTCATCGGCGTTTATTCCCGGTATACGGCGAAGCTTTCGCTTTCGCGGCTCATTCCCGGTTCGCTCGCGTTCGTCATATCCAACGTCATCTTGTTCTGGCTGACGAGGACTCCTGTGTTACTTGGAAAAGACGGCACGGAGTACGGTGAAAAGCAAAATGACTATCGTGTTGAGTTGCGCGTTCGCTATCATTTCGATTTCTAGCATTGATTAACCGATTACCCGGATAGCGTGGCACAGACGGTGATCGAGAAAAGAAATCGCAATCGAGCAAATTAAAACAAATTCCTGCGACTCCGCTGCCGCCATGTGAAAGCGAAGCGCGCAGCTCCACTGACCGGAGGCCCTATGGTTAACCCAACGAACCCGCAGTCGCCTGCTTCGGCGAATGCTGGCGCGCCCCGTCGCGTCGTCATTGTAGGGGGCGTGGCGGGAGGCGCCTCCTGCGCGGCGCGGCTGAGGCGGCTCGATGAATCGAGCGAGATCCTCATGATCGATCGCGGTCCCTATGTCTCATTCGCCAACTGTGGATTGCCGTATTACGTTGGCAACGTCATTGCCGATGAGCGCAAGCTATTGGTGGCGTCGCGCGAGCTGTTTCACGAGCGTTTCAATATCAACGTGCTTACCGAGACCGAGGTCACGGGCATCGACCGCGACGCTTGCACGATCGTGGTGCGCGACATGCGGACCGGACACACTCGGCTGGAACGCTACGATGTGCTCGTCCTATCACCGGGCGCCGCGCCGATCCGGCCGGCGCTTCCCGGCGTCGACCTGCCCGGCGTTTTCGCGGTACGGACGATTCCCGACACGCGCCGCATCCGCTCGTGGATTGCCGA
>JBLMXG010000220.1:0-5241 GCA_050257635.1 Chloroflexota bacterium | reverse complement strand
AAGGCAAGCGCACGCAGATCGCTTCGTTGGCGGAGTCCTACCATGGCGACACGGTGGGGTCGATGAGTATGGGTTATTCCGAAACCTTTCATCGTTTCTACAAAAGCTTGTTGTTCCCGGTGCTGCGCCTGACACCGCCGCATTTTTTCCGCTATTACCAGGGAAAAGGCGAAGCCGACGCGCTTGGCGAGGCGATCAAAGAAGCGGAAATAAAGCTTGGCGAAAATCGGCGCACGCTGGCGGCTCTGGTGATGGAGCCGTTGATGCAAGGCGCGGCCGGCATGTGGTCCCATCCGGTCGGCTACGTGCGAGCCTTGAGTGAAATTTGCCGGCAGCACGGCATTCTTTTTATCCTCGATGAAGTCGCCACCGGGTTTGGCCGCACCGGCAGGATGTTTGCGTGCGAACATGCCGGCGTGTCGCCGGATATTCTCTGCCTGGCAAAGGGCATTACCGGCGGCTATTTGCCGCTGGCGGCGACCCTGACCACGGAAGAAATCTTTGCCGCGTTCCTCGGCGAGTACAAGGAATTCAAGACCTTCTTCCACGGCCATACCTACACCGGAAATCCGCTCGGCTGCGCCGCCGCCATCGCCAACCTGGAATTGTTCGAGCGCGACGATGTGCTCGACAAGATGCAGCCGCGCATCGCCTATATGCAGAGCCGGCTGCAGAACGACTTTCTTGTCCTGCCGCAGGTGAGCGACGTGCGCCAGTGGGGGTATATGATCGGCATCGAGCTAGTTGAGGATAAAACCACGCGCAAGAGCTACGCGCCGGAGCGGCGGATGGGCCACAAGGTCGTTCTTGAGGCGCGCAAACGGAGCGTGATGGTGCGCCCCCTCGGCGACATTGTGGTCTTGATGCCGCCGCTTACGATTACCGACGATGAGCTGACGGCGCTGTTCGATGTCGTCTACGACTCCATCAATGCCGTGACGGGAAACTAATGGGCAAAGGGCTTTTTATCACCGGCACGGACACAGGCGTGGGCAAGACTTTTGTCGCGTCAGGGCTGGCGGCTTATCTGCGCGCTGAAGGTTACCGAGTCGGCGTGATGAAACCAGTGGAAACCGGTTGTCGAGAAAACGACGGAAAGCTGGTTCCGGAAGATGCGCTGCGCCTCAAATCAGCTTCCGGCTCAGCCGAGCCCATCGAATCGATCTGTCCCTACCGTTTGCCGGAGCCGCTGGCGCCGAGCATCGCCGCCGACAGAGCGGGGGTAAAGATCGACATCGATCATTTGCGTGCGGTCTACAATACAATCAGCTCTCGGAACGATATTACCCTCGTCGAAGGCGCCGGCGGCCTCATGGTGCCACTCCTTCCGAGCTACACCTACGCTGACCTGGCGCGGGTCTGGAAGTTGCCGGTGTTGGTCGTCGCCGCCAACCGACTCGGTGCTATTAACCATCTCTTGCTGACATTGGAGCATGCGAGCTGCAAGGGTTTGAGCGTGGTTGGCTATGTGCTCAATCACGTTTCGAATGAAACCTCGCTCGCCGCGGCGACCAACCGCGAGGTTTTATCGGGTTTAACCGGGGTGCTGTGCCTGGGCGAGTTACCGTTCGCTGAAACGCCCGAGAGAGATAAATACGATCCGGGGGAATTAATCGAGAAGGAAATCGACAGCCGTTTGCTGGAATCGATTTTGCCGAGCGGGGGTAGCTCGGTCCGTTAACATAAACTGTGGGGGGAAGCGAGCAACAATGAATATTCGGCGTTTATTCGGAGTCATCGCGTTATTTTGCTGCCTGGTTGGACCAGTCTCCAGCTCGGCCGCTGATAAAGTCATCATCTCCTACAGCAGCCGAAGCTACGCTTTCTTGCCGGCGCAGGTCGCACTGGCCAGAGGTTTTTTCAAAGATGAAAACCTCGAGCCGCTGCTGATCCAAATGCGGAGCCAGGTGACGGTGCCGGCGCTGATCAGCGGCGAAGTGAATTACACGCTCAGTTTCGGCAACATCATCGCCGGGGCCATGCAGGGGATGCCGTTTAAAATTCTTGCGGTGCTGACTGACAAGCCGCTGCACAGCTTGGTCGCCCGGCCGGACATCAAATCGATCGACGAACTGCGCGGCAAGCGCATCGGCTCGCAAAGGATCGGCGGCTCGGATCAGCTCGCGGCGGAAGCGATCCTTCAGGCCAAGGGGCTCAGCGTCAGAGACGTTCAGTTCGTAACCTTGGGCGGCGACGAGCCGATACGCGTTGAAATGCTAAAAAAAGGACTCGTCGACGCAATCTGCACCGTGCCACCCGGTCCGGTCCGGTTAAGTCGGGAAGGTTACCATGTCCTCGGCGGGCCGAAGGATCTGAAGATCGGCAGCCCGATCTCCGCGGTCGCGGTCACGGCTGCGCGCCTTAAAAGCAACCGGGATGAAACCAAAAAAGTCTTGCGCGCGGTGTTGCGCGGCCTGCGCTTCATGCATGAACGGCGCGAAGAGACGATTCAGATCATGAGCCGCTGGTTAAACCAGACTGCCGAGGTGGCCAAGGATTCCTACGACTCGATTCTTCCTTCGTTCAGCCTCGACGGCGGCACGGCCGATAAAACCTTCGAGTTCGCCATCGAGTCGCGCAAAGCGACGGTGCGCATGGACAAGCCGATTCCGCTCTCCCAGGTGCGGGATTTCAGTTTGTTGAGAGAAGTGCAAAAAGAGTTGCGGCTGCAGTGATGAACCGGTGTCTTCACTGCAAGCGGTTGCGTAAAGCGCTCGGCCCCCGAAAGCGGCCGGTACTCATTGACAAGGCGACTTCCAATCAATAAGTAGCACGAAAACGCGGGGCCAGCTGCGCGTTTTCAACGATTTCACTCATCGTAAGGAGCCATGCTGTGACCAAACGACGCTACAATTCGGCGATTCAACGGGTAAAAGGGTTTCTCGAGTTGGCTTCCGGTCTGTATGAAACATCGTTGTCCTACCGGACGCGGCGGGCGGCGGAGGGCGTGTTGCAGACCGATTCGCGCCTCGGTTATTACCTCACGCTTTCTTTATCTCCGAGGGGCAAGCAGGGAGATTGTATCTCGCTCGCTTTTGCGGCGGACAGTTTCCGTGAGCTCAAGCTTCTCGCCGAAAGCAAAGCGTCGGTGGCGTGGATCAATCCCTCAGCGTCTGTGACGCTTGCCTATCGGGGCACAGGGCCGCTCAAGGGGCGCATCCCGTTGCGCGTCATCGGCACGTTTCCTTCCTGGGACGTAATGGGCTTTGCGGTGCACGAGTCAACCGGCATCACTTCGCTAGCAGAGATCAAAGAAAAACGTTTTCCGCTGCGCCTCTCCACCGGGCCGGTGGGCAAGCGCGACTTGATCGAAAGTCCGGTGACCTTCATGGTACACGCGGCGCTGAAGGCCGCGGGTTTTAGCATCGAAGATTTGCGCAAGTGGGGCGGCAAGATTCAGGCGGTATCGCGGCCGAGCCACCCTGACCGGCGCGCCGGCATTGAAAGCGGCGCGATCAACGCGGTGTTCGACGAAGGCATCAAGAGCTGGGGGCAGTCGGCTCTCGATGCCGGCTTTCGCTACCTGCCCATTGAGGGACCGGTGCTCAAACGTCTCAAAGCCATGGGTTACCGCCCGGGCGTCGTTCCGAAGTCCCAGTTCAAGGGCTTGGCCGCAGATGCGCCGACCATCGATTTCAGCGGCTGGCCGATGGCGGTGCGCGCCGACATGCCGAACGACGTGGCGTACGCCTTGTGCGAAGCGCTTGAAGCGCGGCGAAAAACGATCCCCACGGACAACTTTCGTCCGCTCCGCATCGCCGACCTTTGCGCCAACGGCGCCGAAGCGCCCTACGACGTGCCGCTCCATCCGGGGGCGAGAAAATTTTATCGCGACAGGGGATATTTGAAATAGCGAGAAGGATCAGGGCGAGAGGATAAAAAACGATCAAAGGGCGTTGCGCGTCGCCTCAATGCCGGCGCATCTCGGTGCCGAAACTTCTCAGGTTGGGCATCATGATCCAACACCCCAGCGTTAGCATTCCACCGACGGCGCAGCCGAAGAGCAACGAGCCCGGCGCGCCCAAGAGCGCGGCCATGAAGCCTACTTCGGCAGCGCCGACGGAGTTGGCACCTTGGGAAAACATATTGAAGACTGAAAAGGCGCGCCCGCGCACCTGATCGGGCGTTAGCAGATGAAAGCTCGTCTGACGCATGACGGCTTGCAATGAATTGGCTAGTCCCAAGACACCAAGCAACAACAGCGATGGTGCAAAGCTTGCCGACAGGGCGAAGAGGCCGAGAGCCAGGGTGTACCCGAGGAAGGACGATAGCGCGAGCAGCCCCTTACTCTTGACATCGCCGATAAACAGCAGCGTTACGGTGCCAAGAATGCCCCCCACGGCGGGCGCGGAGGAAAGGGCGCCAAAACCAGCCGGGCCGACGAAAAGAATATCCTTGGCGAAAATCGGCAACAACGGACGGTAATAGCCGACGCCGACGATGATGAAATCGAGCATGACCAGGGCGAGGATGACGGGTTCGGAGAAAAGAAATCTAATGCCAGCTAGGAAGCTTCCCAGAGAAAACCGCTCGCGCGCGGATACATCGACCGCCGGAGGCTGGAGGAGAACGACGGCGGCGGCAGCGGGAATGTAAAATAGCGCGTTGAGCAAGTACGCGTTACCGGTGCTCATCCATGCGAGGCTCAAGCCGCCGAGCATCGGTCCGATGAAGTGCGATCCTTGAGAAACGCTCGAATTGAGCGATACGGCGTTGGTCAAGTGAGAGCGGGGCACGAGATGAGAAATGAGCGCCATGCGCGTCGGGTTTAAGACGATAGTGAACGCAGAAGTGAGCGCTGCGCTTACCTGGATATGCCAGACTTCAATCAGGCCCGTCAGCGTCAAGACTCCAAGGGCGACGGCGACAACCAGATTTCCAAAAATCGTGATCATGAGCAACTTTTTTCGATCGAGGAAATCCGCCAGGGTGCCGCCGAAAAGGCCGAGAGCGAAGATCGGGATGCCTTGAGCCACTCCCGTGAGGCCGAGCTGAAAGGCCGAGCCGGAAAGCTCGTAGACCTGATAGAAATACTGCGTCTGGCGCATTTGCTGCGCCGTGGTGACGAACAAAGACAGCAAAAAAAGCAGGCTGTAATCGCGATAGCGCAGCGACGCCCAGGGACGCAGCGAGGCACGCTGATCGTCGTGGGCGGATTCGTCGTCGGACATGGGGAGCGTTACTTGCCGGCGGCGCGCATGGCTTCGTCGTAAATGACTTTTATCGGCAGTTTTTTCGCTG
>JBLMXG010000219.1:0-5360 GCA_050257635.1 Chloroflexota bacterium | reverse complement strand
GAAGCGATGCGCGCGGCGATCCGCGATGCACTGCTGCGCGATGAGCGGGTGTTTCTGATGGGTGAAGATGTCGGCCGCTATGGCGGTTGCTTCGCGGTAAGCAAAGGCTTGCTCGATGAATTCGGCCCGGAGCGCATCCGCGACACGCCGCTCTCCGAGTCGGCCTTCGTCGGCGCCGGCATCGGTGCGGCGATGGGCGGCGCGCGCCCCATCGTGGAAATCATGACGGTCAATTTCAGTCTGTTGGCGCTCGACCAGATCGTCAATAACGCCGCGACGATCCTCCATATGTCCGGTGGGCAGTTCAACATTCCGCTCGTCATTCGCATGACGACCGGCGCGGGACGGCAACTGGCGGCGCAGCACTCGCACAGCTTCGAGGGCTGGTATGCCCATGTTCCTGGCATCAAAATCTTAACGCCCGCGACTCTCGAAGACGCGCGCGGCATGCTCTGGACGGCGCTGGAAGACCCCGATCCGGTACTGATTTTCGAAAACGGTTTGCTTTACAACATGGAAGGCGGTTTGGCCGCGGACGCCGGTCCGGTGGAAATTTCCAAAGCGGCGATTCGGCGAGCGGGTACGCAGATCAGTTTAATTACGTACGGCGGCACTTTGTTTAAAACTCTACAGGCTGCTGAAGATCTTGCGCACGAAGGCATCGATGCCGAAGTCGTCGATCTGCGCACGCTTAGACCGTTGGACACGGCGACCATCGTCAATTCCGTAAGTCGCACACATCGCGCCGTGATTATCGACGAGGGTTGGAGAACCGGCAGCATCTCCGCGGAAATCATGGCGCGCATCATGGAAAACGCTTTTTATGATCTCGATGCGCCGGTGGCGCGGGTTTGCAGCGTCGAAGTGCCGATGCCCTACCCCAAACATCTCGAAGACGCGGCCATTCCCCAGATTCCGGCCATTGTCGGCGCGGCGCGCCGGGTGGTGACGGGCCATGAGTGAATTTCGCATGCCTGCGCTCGGCGCCGACATGCAGTTCGGCACCATCGTCGACTGGCGCGTGAAACCTGGCGATACCGTCAAACGCGGTGACGTGGTCGCACTGGTTGAAACTGAAAAGGGTGTGATCGAAGTCGAAATCTTCGAGAGCGGCGTGATCGAATCCCTGATTGTCCAGCCGGGACAGAAGGTTCCAGTGGGTGCACCGCTGGCGATATTGAGCGGCGACGGCAAGAAGGTCGAAGCGCCGCCGGCAGAATCGCCGGCGATTTCGCCGGCGCCAACGCCGCCAGTGAAAGAAGCTGCCGTGCCGCCGACGATTTCACTCGCGCCGACGGCGGAAACGGCGACTCGTCTGCGCGTTTCGCCGCTGGCGCGTAAACGCGCGCAAGAGCTCGGCGTGGATTTAGCGAGCGTCACCGCTACGGGAGCGGAAGGCTCGATCACCGTTGCCGATGTCGAGCGGGCGGCAGAAAGCGAAAGTCCGCCATCGGCGCCGATTGCGCCTGCGGTCAAAGGGCTGGATCTGGCGGCCATGCGCCGCGTGATCGCCGCTGCCATGGCGCGCTCGAAACGGGAGATCCCGCACTACTATCTTTCGACCGCCATCGATATGCGCCGAGCTATGGATTGGCTCGCTACGGAAAATGCCAAGCGGCCCGTAACCCAACGGTTGCTCTACTCGGCACTGTTGCTTCGCGCTGTCGCTCTAGCTTTGCGCGCGGCGCCGGAGCTCAACGGTTTCTGGATCGATGATACGTTCAGGGCCAGCGAAGCGATCCATGTCGGCGTGGCGATCTCGCTGCGCCAAGGCGGCTTGATCAATCCGGCGATTCACGATGTCGACAAAAAGAGTTTGGACGAAGTGATGGTCAACATGCTCGACCTGGTCAACCGGGCGCGCACCGGCCATCTGCGCAGCTCGGAGCTATCCGATGGCACGATCACTGTCACCAATCTCGGCGAGCAGGGTGTTGAGAGCGTTTTCGGGGTGATCTATCCGCCCCAAGTGGCGCTGGTGGGCTTCGGCAAAATCACCGAACGGCCGGTCGCTAAAGATGGCTTGGTCGGCGCGCGACCGATGATCGAGGCGACCCTTTCTGCCGACCATCGTGTCAGCGACGGCCATCGCGGCGGGCGCTTTCTCGTCGCTATCGATCGCTTGCTGCAGGAGCCGGAAAAACTTTGAGCGAATTGAAAATTGATAATTGAAAATTAAAAATTAGGGAAACCGAGGCCAGAGCGGAAACAAAGCGGATGACAGAAGTTGACATTAGGTTCGTAGGATGGGTGGAGGCCCTGCGCCAATACCCATCGTCTCCGCTTCCGTGGTGGGTATCGCGGAGTTCAACCCACCCTACGAAAACTGAGCCGTGCCCAAAAGATCGAGGATATCTCACGCAAAGCTCGCAAAGATCGCCAAGTCAAATTCAACTTAACCTGGAGCCTAGGTGGGGAGTCTTCGCGGACTTGGCGTTCTTGGCGCGAAAAATCTTGTAGCTTCGAAAATCGCATTAGAGGATCGGAACAATCATGACTGAAGCTCAAATCAAGGAAATTGTCCGGCAGACGCTGAGCAACGTTGCGCCGGAGGTTGATCTCGATGCGATCGATCCGGCAAAAGACTTGCGCGATCAGGTCGATATCGATTCGGTCGATTTCCTGAATTTCGTTATCGGTTTGCACAAAGAATTGAACGTCGACATTCCCGACGCCGATGTTTCCAAACTCGCGACATTGAACGATTGCGTGGCTTACCTGGCTGGGAGAATGATCCAGCGATAAAAATCCCGAAGCGAACGATGTGAAGTTAGGGCCTGTCGGTTCGGCCGCTATTCTCAGATTTGGGAAATCGCCACACTCAGATTCTCAATTTTGGGCAGGACGAGCTTGACCAGAGACGATTGAGCGCGTGCCAGCTAAGAAATTTCCTCTTTTTCGCATTCGGCATAGCCTTTGCGCAGCGTTCCGGCTAGGAGGTCGTCAACCCATGAACAAAGTCAAGATTGTCGTATCGATGCTCGGTTTTACTGCTGCAATATTGTTTTCCTTCGGACCCGCATCCGCCGCTTTGTCCGGGCAAGTGCGCACCTGTGGCAGCGCTCCGCAAAACCGGACGATAAAGCTAACCGCCGAGGAAAAGGTCGTAGATATCGGAGACGGGGTAACGACCGAGGCTTGGACGTTCAACGGCACGTCGCCCGGCCCAACTATCGAGGCATGCGAAGGCGACTCGGTGAAAATCGTCGTCGAGAACAAGGGAAAATTGGCGCATGGCTTCGACACTCACGCGCTTAGAATAAATCCAGCGCATTTCGGCCCCGTGGATCCGGGGAAAACCATGGTCATCGAAAAAAAAGTGACCGCGCCGGGGGTTTTTATGTATCACTGCGCGAACGGCCCGGTGACCGACCAGCATATCAAAATGGGAATGTACGGCGTCATGATCGTGTACCCGCGCAACCAGAAGCTGCGGCCTGCCAGGGAAATCGTCGTGAGTGAAAACGGAGTTTACGGTGAACCGAACCAGGATGGCAAGATCTCGCCCTCGTCCGAGCGAATGAACGATAACCGCGCGGCGATCGTGCTCTACAACGGTACCATGAAACATAACCCGGTTGAGGTCAGAGCCGGAGATTTAGTTCGAGTTTACTTTGTCAACGCCGGTCCCTACACCTCGGCGTTTCATGTCATAGGCGCTATCCTCGACAAAGCCTATGAAAGCGGCAATCCGGGTGACGCGGTGAGCGACGTGCAGACCTACGGAGTGCCGGCAGGGTCGGGGAGCATGTTCGAATTCACCGTTCCCGAAAAGGGAACCTACCTGCTCGTGGACCACGATAAACTGTCACAACTTCCAAACGGGTTGGTGATACCGATCATGGCTCGGGAACAGGTGGCGGGGAAGCCAGGCAAAATAACCAACGCCGCCCATTAGAGACATTGCAGAACCTCCAACCGCCCGCAAGTTAAAATGGAAGCGCGCATCTACCCGGCGTGACGGGCGCGCGCTTCTTTTTATCTATCCTGTTTTTGCCTCGACCCGGTTGTAGCTCTGCCGAGTGTAGCAGCAGATGATATCCAGCTTTGCTAACCCTCGACAAGACCCCTCTCCGGAAAAGCAGCTTGAGGGAATGCCGAACTCGACTCTGCAGCCCATGGGGAAATCCAACTCTGCGAAACCATCGGCCTCGGTTTTTGCACGGATGAAAATCGCCGTCGGCAATTCCTTTGATTCTCCGGCATTCCTAACAGATTAAGCTTACTTCGAAGCTTGGCATGGATCGTGTACAACCATGCAGACACAATCATTATTTCTAGGAGGAAGAAATGAAAATGCGGCGTATTTTAGTCGGTTCATTGATTATCGGCACCTTCTTGTTTGGCTTTACTTTCGCACACGCGGCCGAACAGTCGGATGGCATGGTGCGGCTAACTGGGAAATCGGTCGGAGCGATCGTCGGATTCTCCTGGGGCAGTGGGATTTTGACTTATAAGGGGAAGGAATACCCCTTCACTATCAGCGGCATTTCCGCGGGAGATGTAGGCTACACGAGCGCCGAGCTGACGGGAGAAGTTTTCGGTTTGAAAAACGTCGAGGATTTCAACGGGACCTATGCCACATTGGGCGCCGGGATTACTCTCGCCGGAGGCGGAGAGGCTGTAACGATGAAAAATCAGAACGGCGTGGTTTTAAACTTAACCGGAGCGACGCAGGGTCTCAATTTCAAACTCGGGGTGGATGGCGTGAAGATCGAGTTGACGAGATAGTAGCCGTATTTACAGGGTCCGGGACGACACAAAATCGCGTCAGTAAGACAAAATGGCGGCAATCAGCCCACCAAAACTTTTCGCGCTGTTGAATCGGCTTATTTGCTCCCATCGTCGGCGATGCCATCAGTGGGCCAGCAACAATCCAGCACGTGGAAGCTCGGCGCAGAAAAGCTGGTGAACGCAAGCCCTGAAACGGTCAGTGAGCGCCCGTGTTGCGGACCAATGTCTGTGGGGAGAGGAAATTACGGCAATTGGCGCAAAAAGCATTGCGAGATTAGATGGTAAGAAAGTCCCCAGAAATTGGCTCCCGGTCGTGGCGACGAAGCTGTGCTCCTGATCGGCGATATCGGCGAACGCCGCTGATCGTCGCGCTGGCACTATTCGCTCAAGGATGTTTGCTCGGTCCAGATTTCAAAACCCCTCCTGCGCTGGTGGCGGATAAATGGCTTGCGCAACACCACAAATCCCTGGACCCCTCTGCCTCGGACCATCGGGAATGGTGGACGGTGTTCAATGATCCCGTATTGATCCGGTTGATCCGGCTTGCGTATGAGCGGAATCTTACGCTGCAAACCGCCGGGGTGCGGGTCCTGGAAGCGCGGGCGCGGCTGGGCATCGCAATTGGA
>JBLMXG010000218.1:0-4561 GCA_050257635.1 Chloroflexota bacterium | reverse complement strand
GCCGCAGGTTTCGGGAACCCGGCTACGCCAGATGCGCGACGCCGGGTCGCTGGCGGGAAGTATAGTGTGCGCGCCGTGACAATCCGTGCAGACGGCGCCGCGCCTGCCGGCGGCCACCGCGCGCGCATGCACGCTCTGCAAATACGCCTCGACCGGCCGCACTATCGGAATGCGAAATTTTTCCGCCAACTGCGCATTTGCGTGACAGACAGCGCAAGTCTTGGCGATGTTTTGTGAATTTACCGGAGATGTCGGCTCCGAGCGCCGGACAAGTTTATGGATATCGCCATGACAGCTCGTGCAAGTCGGCGGCTCTTTGTAGCCTTGCGCGCGCGCTTTTGCGTGAATACTTTCCGTATACGCTTTCACGCTTGCGGCATGGCAGCTATCGCACTGTACGGGCTTGAGTTCGGATTTGTGCGGTAGCTGGGAAATATCGCTGTGACAGGTCGTGCATTCGAATGCGCCGTGGACGGACTGGTCGAAGGCGTTCTGATCGATGTGCAACGAAACTGTTTTGCCGTCACGGCTCCCTTCCATGCCCGGCACGCCGTGGCAGCCGAGACAAGCGTCCTTGGTTAGCGGCTGCGCCGCTGACGAGGAGATGTGGAAGAGAGAGAGCAGGAGAACAAAAACACCAATCGACAGACAACCTTTATCTTGACCGGCCATAGAAAGAAGACTTCAACTAAACGCTGCTGCGGTCTTGATCGTCGTACCGCTAGCCTGAGATGCGGGCCGCAGTTATACGACCGGGGTTAACGCGATGGAATCATTTCGTCGCGCTCATCGTGTATCCGAGATAAGTCAAAACGACCGAGTAAGCAATCAGGAGCAGCCCAAACGCCGCAGCCAAGCGTGTTGAGGTTTTTCCCGCCATCGCGTGTCGGTCGAGAAACGGCATGCCAACGAGGATAAGCCCGATCACACCGAATCCGACGACGCCGAGCAGGTCGCCGTCGACACCTAGAATATGAGCCGGCAGGAGTTTCAGTGTCTGGAACATCGCCATGAAGTACCATTCCGGTTTGATGCCGATCGGCGCGGGCTGGAAAGGATCTGCCTTTCTTCCCAACTCCGCTGGATAATAGGCGGCGAGAGCGGCGAGCAACCCAAGGGCACAAAGCCAGCCGACCAGGTCGCGCAGGAAAAAGTTGGGGAAAAAAGGCATGGTCTTTTTGTTATCGCCCTCCCGCTCGGCGCTCAACGGGCGGCTCATGCCGTGCTTTTGCACGAGAAAAAGATGCAGTCCGAGGACTACGGTAACAATCGCCGGCAAGATCGCGACGTGGATACCGTAGAAGCGCGTCAGCGTTGCGCCCGTGACATCATTTCCACCGCGCAATAACCGGCGAAGGAACGGACCTACGACCGGCAGGACACCGGGAATTTCAGTGCCTACGCGAGTGGCGAAAAAAGCCAGTTCATTCCAGGGCAAAAGGTATCCGGTAAATCCGAACGCCAAGCTCAGCCCGAGCAGTCCGCCGCCCGAGAGCCAGGTTAATTCGCGCGGGCGCCGGTAGGCATGGTGCAACAAGGCGCTGAAAAGATGAATGAACATCGCGAAGATCATCAAATTGGCCGACCAGGAGTGAATCGATCTGACCAGCCAACCGAATTGCACCTCGGTCATGAGAAACTGGATGGATTCGAACGCCTCACCCGCGCTCGGCCGGTAGTAGAGCAGCAGGAGAATTCCCGTGGCAACTTGAATCATGAACAGAAACAACGTCATGCCGCCGAAGTAATACCAGAAGGTATGGCGGTGCAGCGGCACCTCTTTCTTTTTGGCGAGTTTGGCAAAATCGCCCAGCCCGATCCTCTCATCGAGCCAGAGCCAGAGTTTGCCGTGATTTGCGCCGCGCTCGTCCATGCCGCTCTTATCCCCTCTTGCTCACGACGATTTGATCGCCGCGCACGTTCACTACGTATTCGTCCAATGGTTTTGGCGGTGGTCCCTCGACATTTTTTCCGTTCAAATCGAAATGGCCGTTATGACAGGCACACCATATCTGGCTGAGATCCGGTCGATATTGGACGATGCACGCGAGGTGGGTACAGACTGCGGTAAATGCTTTGAGGTCACCGGCAGCGGTCCTAATTATAATCGCCGGCTGGCTGCCAAAGCGAAAAATTTGGCCACTGTTCGGTTTTATATCTTGCGGCTTGAGCGCGAGGGTTACCGTATGCGCGGTCGATTCTCCAACGTCGGGCGGAATCAGATAACGGCTGAGAGGGTAAGTCACCGCAACGAAAAAAGCTCCGGCCGCGGTGCCCAAAAACCAGTTGAGAAATTTTCTCCGCCCGTTGTCGAACGCGCCGGATGTCTCGGAGTGAGCCATGTTTAATGATTCCCGTTGGGTCTGTTGGGTTTTCTTTCCATTTGGCGGATCTTAAGGATCAGACCGACAACTAAGCCCAATATGATGATCGCCGAAACCGCCAAGCCTTTGCGCCGGTACTGCAACTCTTCCAGCGTCTTCAGACCTTTCTGATAGACGGAATCGCTGACCTTGAGCCCGGGCTCGACTTCTTTATTGAAAATCGCCAGGTCGAACCCGTGAATCGCGGCGCGCGATTTGATCAGGGCGGTCTTGGCATCGTTGAGTTCAAATAACGGCTGGCTCACTTCCATGCCGGCGTCTTCCGCTTGGTGAAGCACCTTGAGCGACCTTTCGTAACTGAGATTCAGTCGTTCAACGGACGCGAACATGCGCGCCGCCAGCAACCCGCCGGTCGAAGTCGGCGTATGACAAGTCGCACAGATCGACTTGCCGCCTGCGCCCAACATTGCATCGCTGGTCTTAAGAATGGCGTGATTACTGTGACAGGTTGCGCAACCGGGAGTACCCATTTGCACGAATATCTTACTGTGCGGGCTCTTATTGAATAATTCAAAATTAATCACGTGACACTGGCCGCAAACGTTTACCACCGAAGATACGCCCGGAGGTGCCGCACCGTGATTGCCGTGACAGTCGTTGCAGGTGGGCGCTGATAGATCGCCTTTGTCCGTCATCATCTTCCAGTGCACGCTTTTTTTGTAATTCTCAACTTGGTCGGTCGGAATCTTGTACGGCGCCATGTACTCTTTATTTGCATGACATGAACCGCAAGTGTCAGCAACCCGCAATGGATAGACGGATGAACGAGAATCATTGGGCGGCCTGATCTGATGGGGGACATGGCAACTGGCGCAGGTCGCCACTTTCTGATCTTTTTGTTCTTTGAGCCTCCGGCCGTGGACCGACGTGTAGTATTCGGCGACCTGATCCACGCGGAGTGACGGATTATATTGCCTCATGAAATTTGGGTCGGAATGGCATCGTCCACACACTTCGATGACCTGTGTCGGGGTGGGTTTCCCGATGTAGCCCTTTTTCCGGTCCATCGCTTCCATACCCGTAACCGTACCATCGCCGCCGTGACAGGCGACACAGCCGAAGCCTTTCGCCGCATGAATATCTGTTTTATAAAGCTCGGCGGGCTTGGTCAGACGGTCCACGCCCATCGCCAAGTGGCAAGCAGTGCAACTCTCAGACTGCGGTTGGGCATCGACCCACTCCGGCCATACCCAAACTAAGAGAAGCACAATAGCGGGGACACCAAGACGAGAAAAAAATTTCATCGACGGCGCTGACTAAGCGTTTGGAGATAACTAACGACCTGTGCCATTTCATCGCCTTTAAGGATTGGCCAAGACAGGGTTTTGTCACGCATTTTTTGCTCCATGGCGGCTCCATGGTTCCACATCGCCGCAACCACATTCGCCGGTTCGTTTAAACGTTGGCTCTTTGCAAAATCCGGTGCTACTCGTCCGCCTTTTCCACCGATGGAATGACAGTCGAGACAACCTTTAGCTTTGACGAGTTGTTCACCACGGCGCGCATCTCCCGGTGCGGCGAAGTAGTCCACCGAGTACAAGTAACCGACGATTGCCGCCAATTCGTCCGCTTGCAGCGGGGGAACAGTTACGGCCCGCCGGCGCATCTCACGCACCATCACCGGGCCTTTGTTCCACATCGCCGCGGCAAATTCAAAGAGACTGGGGTAAATCCTTTTTCCGGCAAGCGCGGGTCCTACCGGCCCACCGACTCCGTTGACTCCGTGGCAATCGACACAACCGCGAGACGTAAACAGTCGCTCTCCGTCCTCGACGCGTCCCGGCAGCACTTGTGTCGGCTCATTGCCCCGCCGCCGAGACACCGATTTAACGTAGGCAATCAAATCTCTAAGTTCATTACCGCTAAAAAGCGGGCGCTTGACGCCGCGGGCTTGCATCGCCTCGGCCATCGCCGGTCCATGATTCCACATGGTGGCAGCGAAAAAAATCGGCCCAAACTCGACGACCGAATCAAGGCTAGGTCCAAACACACCACCCACTCTCTCGATTTGATGACAAACTATGCACTGTTTGTCGACAAAAATTTTCTTTCCCGCTTTTGCGTCGCCAACCGGTTCAAAATAATTAACCGTGTCGAGAAATGCAATCAAATCGCCGGTCTCACGCGGACTTAATTGCGGCGGCGGCTTCTTTAATTTGTGCATTTGCGCTGCCATT
>JBLMXG010000217.1:0-10302 GCA_050257635.1 Chloroflexota bacterium | reverse complement strand
TTCAAAGGTTGTGTGAACCTCGCGAACCAACGCTTCGACCTCGGTATTGCGTTCGACAATTTCCGGAGCGTCTTCTACGTCCACCAAGAAAAAATCGGCGTCGGAAACAAATTTAGCGACTCTCGCTCGCTTCTTTCCTTCGATGAGGACCTTCACTGTGCCGTCGGGCAACTTGAGCATCTGCACAACGGTTCCCAAAGTGCCGATTTTATAAATGTCATCTTCAGTGGGATCGTTGGTTTTGGCGTCTTTCTGGGACGAAAGAAAAATCAGGCTCTGTTTCTGGGTCGCATCCTCAAGAGCCTTGATCGAGCGCTGGCGGCCGACAAAGAGCGGCACGACCATGTGAGGGAATACAATAATATCCCTCAGCGGAAGAAGTGGAACCCGGGATGCTCCCGAGCCCTGTTCTTTGTCGTCCTTTTTATCGTTCCGAAATAACATAGAGACTCCCCTCCTAAGCGCTCTCTGCGGCCTTGGTGTAAACGACGATCGGAGGTTCATGTCTATCCACGACATCCTCTGAGATAACCACTTCTTTGATGTTTGGCTGCGAAGGCATGTCGTACATGATATCCAACATGATATTTTCCATGATCGCGCGTAGCCCGCGCGCACCCGATTTCCGCTTCATGGCGTCAAGCGCGATCGCCCGCAGCGCCTCTTCGGTGAACTTCAGGTGCACGGATTCCATCTCGAAAAGCTTTGAGTACTGCTTGGTCAGAGCATTCTTCGGTTCCTTCAGGATTCGCATTAATGCCGATTCGTCCAATTCCTCGAGGGTCGCGATCACCGGCAAGCGCCCGATAAACTCGGGGATCAAACCGAACTTCAACAAATCTTCGGTTTGCACTCCGTGCAACAGGTCGGTCTGGCGACGCCCGTCCTTATCTTCCAATTGGCCGCCAAACCCCATGCGCTTGCGACCAGTGCGCTTGCGGATGATGTCTTCCAAGCCAACAAACGCTCCGCCGCAGATGAAAAGGATGTTGGTGGTGTCCACCTGCAAAAATTCCTGTTGCGGATGCTTGCGACCGCCCTTTGGCGGCACGCTTGCCATGGTCCCTTCGATGATTTTCAAAAGCGCCTGCTGCACACCCTCACCTGAAACATCGCGAGTAATTGAGGGATTGTCTGATTTGCGAGATATTTTATCGATTTCATCGATATAAACGATGCCCCGCTGCGCCTTTTCGACGTCGTAATCGGCGGATTGGAGCAGATTGAGAATGATATTTTCAACGTCTTCGCCAACATAGCCGGCCTCAGTGAGACTCGTGGCATCTGCGATCGTGAATGGCACTTGCAAAAACCGCGCAAGCGTCTGCGCCAAAAGCGTTTTCCCGGAGCCGGTCGGCCCGAGCAGAAGGATGTTGCTTTTTTGCAGTTCGACCTCGCCGGTCGCCAACTGGCTGTCTATGCGTTTGTAGTGATTGTGAACCGCGACGGCGAGGATTTTTTTGGCGCGTTCCTGACCGATAACGTATTGATCGAGCACGCGCTTGATCTCGACCGGCTTTGGTACATTGGACGAGGCGCTGATGGTTTCATCATGGTCGCATTCCTCGGCAATGATGTCATTACACAGATCGATGCACTCGTCGCAAATGTAAACGGTCGGACCGGCGATCAACTTGCGAACCTCGTCTTGGCTCTTTCCGCAGAAAGAGCAGACAAGATTTCCCGATCCGTGTTCACCGTGCTTGGCCATAGAACCCCCGGTTAAACTGACGACGTCTTCTTTACAATGGAATCGGGCCGATTCGCGATCACTTCATCGACCAAGCCGTATTCTTGGGCTTGCTTGCCGTTCATGAACATGTCGCGATCCGTGTCCTTTTCGATTTTCTTCAAGCTCTGCCCCGTATGCTTCATTAGAATATTGTTGAGTTCTTCGCGCATCCGAAGAATTTCCCGGGCCTGAATATCGATGTCGGCGGCCTGACCTTGAAACCCTCCCAAAGGCTGGTGGATCATGATCCGCGAATGGGGGAGCGCGAAACGCTTGCCTTTGCTCCCCGCCGCAAGCAAAACCGCGCCCATGCTTGCCGCTTGGCCGACGCAGACCGTTGAGATTTGCGGCCGGACATATTGCATGGTGTCGTAGATCGCCAGGCCAGCGGTTACCGAGCCTCCCGGACTGTTAATATAAAAGAATATATCTCTCTCGGGATCTTCGGACTCAAGAAAAAGTAACTGAGCGGTAATCAAATTCGCGACTTCGTCGTTGATCGCGGAGCCGAGAAAGACGATTCGGTCTTTTAACAGCCGTGAGTAGATGTCATAAGCACGCTCGCCGCGCCCGGTTTGTTCGACGACGATGGGAATAAAATTCATATAACGTTAAACCCCTCAAACACAAACGCATTCTAGCTTTTTTCGGCCTGCTCATCAACCTTAGAAGGCGGCAAATCGACATCCTTGATCGTCGCGCGCTCCAGCAAAAAGGTGACAGTTCGATCAAAGGCCATCTGGGCGCGCAGGTCGTCGCGAGCATCGGGCCGCGAATAGATTTCCCGCACGGTCTTGGCGCGATCCCCAGCCGCTCGCGCCAAATGATCGATTCGCTCCTGTATTTCTTTATCGGAGATCTCGATCTTTTCGAGTTGCGCGATGCGCTCGACCAAAAGCGTGGCCTGGACTTGGCGCATGGCGCGCGCCTCAAGGGTTTTCCGCGCTTCCTCCATCGGCGGTGCGTCGCCGCCTTGGACGCCGCCTTGGGTTTGGGCTTGAGTCTGGTATCGCTCCATCAAGTATCTGGTTTGTCGTTCGACCATCGACGGGGGCGTCGTAAACGAATGCGCGTCGATCAGCTGACTAACTATCTTCTCCTTCAGCTCCTCGTCCTGGTATCGTTTCAGTTCGTCTGCCAACCGCTCCCGAATGCGCTCTTTCAGTTCATTGAGCGAAGCACACTCGCCGTGATCTTTGGCGAATTCATCATCCAGAGGCGGCAACACCTTCTGCTTGATTTCGCGCACGATCAGAGAGAATTCCACCGTTTTCCCGGCGATTTCCTTGTTGGGATAATTCTCCGGATAATCCACCCGCACGTTTTGCCGCTCTCCTATCTTCAACCCCACCACCGCCTCTTCGAATTGAGCCAACGCGTGGCCCGCCCCAACTTCAAGGGCGTAATTTTCCCCCTTGCCACCGGCAAACGGTTTGCCACCTATTGCGCCTTCGAAATCGAGCGTAACGAAGTCACCTTTTTGCACAGTATCGCGCTCCGCCACCGGCTCAAGATGGGCATGCCCCTCTTGCAGCCGCCGCAGCGCATCCTCGGCTTGCTCATCGGAGATGGAAAGTTTAACTCTTTCGACTTGGATCCCCAGATAATCGTTGACGACGATTTCAGGTTTGATTTCGAATACAGCGGAAAACGAAAACGCACCGTTTTCGCTGAAATCGTCGGCTTCCACTTCCGGCCGCGATACGATTTGCAGCCCCTTTTCGCGAATCACCTCGCTCAGGGACTCTTCCACCAAGTGCGACCTGACATCCCCTTTCACCTCGTCGCCGTAGATGCCCTGTAACACGTTTTTGGGAATCTTGCCGGTGCGAAATCCTTTGACACGCACTCGCTGGCCAAGGTTTTTATAGGCGCGCGAAAATTCTCTGCTGACCGTTTCCACCGGAAGCTCCACGCGAACTTTACGTTGCACCGGACTTAACTCATCGATGTCAATCTTCATGATCACTAGTATTTATCTTGCAGAGGCACTTTGGCTTGTAGGGTCGACGACAGGATGCGGCGACTTGGATACTCGGTGCGACAAGCGGGCAAAGCCCCAGAGATTCACCTTTCTGTCAAACGATGTTGTTGAAAATTTTCCGCGGTGGTGCGAGAGGGGGGACTCGAACCCCCACGGTTGCCCGCTAGATCCTAAGTCTAGTGCGTCTGCCAGTTCCGCCACTCTCGCGCGTTTCATGTCGCAAAAAATTTTCTTAAGCCTTTTCGACTCGCATTGCAGAGTAAAAACAACCCACCGGTATGTCAAGCACCGTTCGTAACAACAAGGGCAGCTACCGCTTCGAACCTTGGCACCCGCAGCGCTCGTGCACATCATTGGCTCAACGCCGACCGGTGATCCTCAGGTGTGGTTCGATTGACGACGGTCAGGACTTAGGGCAATCAACGGTCGGTTGTCATGAGCAGCAGATTATCTTGGACTGCCTACGTGACAATTCTTGCTGCCGGCTAATATAATGATTGCCGATACGAATCCCCGCGGCTTTTGCTTCGTGAGGCAGGGAAGAACCTCAGGATCGGATCGCACGGATCGTCGTTCGCAGCTTTACGCGCTTTCGGATGTACTCTCTTTACACCGGTCACAGGGACATAGGGACCGCAAATAATCGAAAGTGTAAATTCCGGTGCTGTGACCGTCATGCCAGCGCATCTCGATCGCATAGTTCCCCACCGGATGAATTGCCATCAGTCTCGCACCCGGGACATCGATAAAGCGGCGCTGCTCCCCATGGCCTTGGCAAAGCGCGCAGGGACAGTAGCCGCGCAGATAGGTTTCTTCATAATCTCCGGTGTGACCGTCATCCCACGTGATGCGTACGACGTTACGCGCTTTAATATGATTAATTTCCGTCGGGTTAAATCTTGCCATGGCGAGCTCTCAGAATTCGACCAAGTCTTCTCCGAGACCCGCGATAAAACCGATCTTTGCCCGATTGACCAGATAAGTGCGCGGTCCGACATCCTGTCTGCCCAGCAATATGGCCTCGGTAATCGGAAGGAAGTAATTCTTTTCCACTAGGAATTCCTGCAATGCGCTGCCGGACTGCAAGTGAACGTTACCCTGCAAGAGGTATGGACCCACGCTGAGGAGCGCTTTGCTTTTTTCTTTCTTAACAAACAACCCTGGCAAAACTCGACGCCCCGGATCTTCGGCACCCAAATCGGCGATCAGCAACACTTCCTGCATGTACAGCAGATATTCGCGAGAACCGACTGACACCGGCTCGTGAGCGTCGACCTGCAGAGTCGCGTCTTTCAGCGCAAAAACCTCTTCGCCCTGGCGGACGGCGAAATAGTTGCTCAAGCGATCTTGGTTGGTTTCCAGTATACCGCGCACGACCGCCGCGTGGAGATAAACTTCCACAAACATCGTGTAAGCGAGAGTTGCTCCTGCGGCCATCTATGAATTCCTTCCGCTGCTCCGGTGAAGCTCGATTGTTGCTTCAACCACGTTGATTATCGCACCAGGCGGGTAGCTTAACAATAAAAGATTTAGGGGCAGCAGTGCCGAGAAACAAGAGACAACTCAACTGTGGGGAAATTTGGTGGGCCGCCGGAGACTCGAACTCCGGACCCGCTGATTAAGAGTCAGCTGCTCTACCAACTGAGCTAGCGGCCCGACACGGAAAGCGAGGACGAAGGCAGGAGAATAAAACGAAAATTCATCCTTTAACCTTCATCCTGTTTATTTTCAACTGGGGTGAGTGAAGGGATTTGAACCCTCAACCCCTGGAGCCACAGTCCAGTGCTCTAACCGTTGAGCTACACTCACCGCAAAAAATCAATACCCCAAGCTGGCGCGCCAGAAGGGATTCGAACCCCTGACCTACGGCTTAGAAGGCCGTTGCTCTATCCAGCTGAGCTACTGGCGCCACGACCTAGAGCAATGAGTGCTGAGGACTGAGCGGCAAACTTTCATCGCTCTGCATTGCTCAGCACTCAGCACTCGTAATTCGACGCGACTCGTTGGTCGGGGCGAGAAGATTCGAACTTCCGACCCCCTGCGCCCAAGGCAGGTGCGCTACCAGGCTGCGCTACGCCCCGTCAATTGACCAGGGTCATTCTACACAGCAAGCCCGTGAAATCAAGGTTTTGCGGCCAACTCAATCAGCGACGGAAGGAACTCGGCCAGTTTTCGCAGCGCCTTGCCGCGATGGCTCACTGTCGCCTTGGTTTCACGATCGATCTCGCCGAAGGTTTTGCCAAACGGCGGGTAGAAAAACAATGGATCGTAGCCAAAACCGTTGTCGCCTTTGAGCGTAAACGCGATCCGGCCTTCGCAGGATTCCCGCACAGTCCACGACCTGGCTCGATCGGCGACCGGCGCATACAGCGCCAGGGAGCAGACGAAGCGCGCCGTCCGTTTTTCTTCCGGCACCTGCGCCATTTCGCGCAGCAGCTTGGCGTTGTTGCGTTCATCATCGCCCTCCATGCCGGCGTAGCGCGCCGAATAAATTCCCGGGGCGCCATTTAAAGCATCGACTTCCAATCCGGAATCGTCGGCCAAAGTGATTAGCCCCGAAAACTCCGCCAGAGTACGCGCCTTTTTAAGCGCGTTATCCTCAAACGTTTTGCCGTCTTCGACAACTTGGGGCGCATCGGCAATATCCTCGAGCGAAAGGATCCGAAGCGGATATTTTTTCAGGAACACCTGCACTTCGGCAAGCTTTCCGGGGTTGGTTGTAGCGAGCAATAAATCGATCACGTCGGAGCGCTGGATCAAGGGAGAGAGGTGATCACTTTCCTTTGAGCTTTTAGAAGCTCTTTGATGCCCTGCTGGGCGATGTCAGCCATTCGCTCCATCTGTTTTTTAGTAAAGGGCGCGGCTTCAGCCGTCCCTTGCACTTCGATGAATTTTCCCGAGCCGGTCATAATGAAATTCATGTCGACCTCGGCCTTGCTGTCCTCCTCGTAACAAAGGTCCAAAAGAATTTTGCCGTCAATGATGCCGATGCTCACGGCAGCGACGGCATCTCTGATTGGGTCGGCGTCGATGATCCCACGGGCAAGCCACTTGCGCGTGGCTTCCGCCAAGGCCACGTAGGCGCCGGTGATCGACGCTGTGCGCGTGCCGCCGTCAGCCTGAATCACGTCGCAATCGATCCAAATGGTCTTTTCTCCGAGACTTCGCAGATCGGCAATGCTGCGCAGGCTACGACCGATCAACCGCTGGATCTCGTGCGTGCGCCCGCCAACCTTGCCGCGCGACGATTCGCGGCCGATGCGCGTCTCCGATGAGCCTGGCAACATGCCATACTCCGCCGTAATCCAACCCTTCCCGCTGTTGCGCAAAAACGGCGGCACGCGCTCTTCTAACTTGGCCGTGCAGATAACCTTGGTGTCACCCATCTCGATCAGCACCGAACCGTCGGCGGTCTTGATAAAACCCGGCGTGATCATCAGCGGTCTGAGTTGTTTCGGCTTTCTCCCGTCAGATCTCATTCAAATTCCAATCTAACCATGGCGCTGTGTTTTTGTTCTTGACTCTTTTAACTATTGCCTGTTTTTCAACTATTCAAATGGAAGACGACCATTTTCAATTCGGTCATTTCTTGCACTGCATACTTGGGCCCCTCTTTGCCAAATCCCGAGTCCTTCAGTCCGCCGTAGGGCATTAGATCGACACGCCACTGCGAGCCCCAATTGACATGCAGGTTGCCCGCTTCCGCTTCGCGCGCGAACTTCATTGCCCATTCAACATTCTCGGTGAAAATGCCCGCGGCCAAGCCGTAAACGCTGTCATTGGCTAGAGCGATCGCTTCCTCGATCGTTTCAAACGGCGTCACCGCCACCGCCGGGCCGAACAGCTCATCGCGCGAGATGCGCATGTCCGGATGCACGTCGGCAACTACGGCCGGCAAATAAATCGCGCCGCGCCGGCCACCGCCAGCCACCAACCGAGCGCCACCGCCCACCGCCTCTTTCACCCATTCATCCACCCGCACCGCTTCGCTCTCCTTCACCATGGGTCCGACCTTCGACTTGTCGTCGAGCTGGTTGCCAATCGTGAGCGCTTCAACCTTGGGTTTTAACAGATTGAGAAAATCGCCGTAAGCTTCCTTGGCCACCAGCACGCGCTGCGTCGAGATGCAGGTTTGACCCGCGTTGCCGTAGCCGGTCACGGATACCACCGCGGCGACTTTTTCCAGATCGGCATCCGGCATAATGATCACGGGGCTATTGGAGCCGAGCTCCATGGTAACCTTTTTAATGCCGGCGGTGCGGCAGATGCGGTCGCCGACTTCCCGGCTGCCGGTAAACGTTACTTTGCGCACGCGCCGGTCGGCGACCAGCGTGTCACCAATCTCGCCGCCCGATCCGGTGATGCACTGAATGCCCTCCGGAGGCAAACCCGATTCCAAGAGAATCTCGGTCAGCCTGAGCGCCGACAACGGCGTGTCGGAAGCCGGTTTAATAATCACAGTATTACCCGCGGCCAGCGCCGGCCCGACTTTGTGGCAAACTAAATTGAGCGGGAAGTTAAACGGCGCAATCGCCGCCACCACGCCACAGGGGACGCGCAGGGTGAAGCCGAATTTTTTATTCCCGGTGGGGTCCGCGTCCAGCGGCACGGTCTCGCCGTGAATCCGTTTGGCTTCCTCCGCCGAGCCCATCATGGTTTCCACCGCCCGGCTCGCTTCGCCCCGCCCCTCGGCGATAACCTTGCCCTCTTCTTTGGAGATCAATTGCCCCAACTCCTCGTTGCGCGCCGCCATCAGATCTGCGGCCTTGCGTAAGATCTTCCAGCGCTCGTAACTCGACAGCTTCGCCATCACCTTGGCGCCGCGCTCAGAGAAAGCGAGGGCCTTCTCCAAGTCGGCGGCGTCGGCTTTCGGTACGGTGTCAACGATCGAGTTGTCGAATGGATTTTTTACTTCGATTTTTCTCGGCTTATCGATCCAATTTCCGGCGACAAAATTTTGCATTGCTGGTTCCTCCCTTGTCGCGGTCGGCCAACCTCAGGCTTCGCCGCCGCTCTCGTCGTTTTGTGATTTGGCTTTATAAAAACTGCGTCCGTATGCGCGATGAAATACCGTCCACTTCGATCCCGGCTCCTTTTCCGACAGGTTTTGAATCGCCTGGATCTTGCCGTCGAGGTCGTCCAGAGAATGGAGAATAACGGCTTCCAGTGTTTGCGGCAACTTCGGTGAGCCGAATTCGTAAGCGCCGTGGTGGCTCACCAGCATATGCTTGACCAGCATCGCCAGCTCGGCGGGAAAATCAGCGATGGCCGCAATCTTCTTTTCGACCAACTCCACCTCCA
Organism: Chloroflexota bacterium; assembly: GCA_050257635.1. Lineage (GTDB taxonomy): Bacteria > Desulfobacterota > Binatia > UBA9968 > UBA9968 > DP-20. The sequence goes on along the minus strand of JBLMXG010000217.1, from coordinate 1,285 downwards.
TCACCAGGTGGCCCAAAAGCTGTCCCTCGTCCGTGTAATCGATGGCACGATCGAAAGTGAACTCATAAACCTTGCCGATGTCGTGCAGGAAGCCGCCGATGAGCAGCAGATCAACGTCGATCCCGTGATAGTTCTCCACGACTTTTTGAATCAGCTTGAGCAGCGACAGGGTGTGCTCCAGGAGGCCGCTCAAATATGGATGATGAATCGTCTTGGCGCCCGGCGCGTATTTCAAGAGCCGCATCAGCTCTTCGTCGGCAAAGCAGGCCTCGGCGAGGGCCGAGAGATGAGAATTCTTGATGCCGCGAAGAATCGCTTGCAGCTGATCGAGCATGGTTTCGGGGTCCGCCGCGCTTCTCGGCAAAAAATCCTCCGCGGCAATTTTAGTTTCGTCGACGCGCATGACATCCTGGACGCGGATCTGAATTTTCCCTTGATAGAGCGTCGCCTGCCCGCGCACGCGGACAAAATCGTTTTTGTCGAAACCGCGCCCCAGGTCATCGGCCCGATCCCACACCCGAGCCTCGATCTCGCCGCTGCGGTCCAGTAACCTGAGCGTTAGGTAACTACGGCCGCCTTTCGTCACGCCGTGATTCTTCGACGCGACCAAAAACAACGCGTCGACCAGCTGATTCTCGCGAATATCAGCAGCGTAGAGAGACTTCATGCGAACGCCCTCCGGGGTTTACCTTAAGGTGTAAGCCAACTCATAGAGCGAGCGAACCAAAAAGCGCTGCAGAAAAAGGAGCGCTATCCATACCACGATCGGCGACAGATCGAGGCCGCCGGCAATGAGAGGCAAGCGGCGCCGTACCGGCTCGAGCACCGGCTCGGTGGCCGCATAAACAAACCGAACGATCGGATTCTGATAATCCGCGTTCACCCACGAAATAAACACGCGGCCGAGGAGGATCCAGGTGTAGGCCCACAAGACATAGTCGAGTACCTGCGCCAGCGCAACAAGAAAATTGGACAAAATAAACATCGGATCACTGATTCCTCGGCCCGAAGAGCGCCGTACCGATGCGCACGATAGTCGCTCCTTCTTCGACCGCCACGGGGTAATCGTGAGTCATGCCCATGGATAGCTCTTTCAAATCGACGCTCGGCAATCGCAAGGCGCCGAGTTGCGCACGCAGCTCGGCGAGCTCGCGAAAAAATCGGCGCACATCTTCGGGATCTTCTCTGAATGGCGGTACCGTCATCAGCCCCCCGACCACAACATGGGACAATGTGCTGACCTCTTCGAGCAAGCTCTTAACTTGACCTTTCGGTATACCGCTTT
>JBLMXG010000216.1:0-4950 GCA_050257635.1 Chloroflexota bacterium | reverse complement strand
CTCATTCTCGCGACCGGATCGCGCCACCACTATTTCGGCAACGATCGCTGGCAGGAGTTCGCGCCGGGGCTCAAAACTATCGAGGACGCGACGGAGATTCGCCGGCGGATTTTCTTGGCTTTCGAAAGCGCGGAGCGGGAAAGCGATGCGGCGAAGCTCGATGCCTTTCTCACTTTTGCCATCATCGGCGGCGGACCGACCGGCGTGGAACTGGCCGGAGCGCTGGGCGAGATCGCGCACGACACGCTCAAGCATGACTTTCGCAGCATCGATCGGGCAAAGGCGCGGATCTTCTTAATCGAAGGCGCCGAACGCATTTTGCCGACTTATCCCGAAAAACTTTCAGCGAAAGCGTCGGCGACGCTCCAGCGGTTGGGCGTTACCGTTCGCGCCAATACTCTTGTCAGCGACGTGAGCGCAGAGGCCGTGACCGTCAGGCAGGGCGAAACGTCCGAGCGCATTCCCTGCCGAACGGTGATCTGGGCTGCGGGCGTGCAGGCGTCGCCGTTGGGGCAGAGCCTGGCTAAAAGCATCGGTGCAAAGCTCGATCGCGCGGAGAGAATCGAAGTGGAGGCCGATTTAACCATCGCCGGCCACCCGGAAATCTTCGTAGTCGGTGACCTGGCCAGCTATCGGCACCAGAATGGAAAACCGCTTCCGGGTGTCGCGCCGGTGGCGCTGCAGCAGGGGCGCTACGCAGGGCGCCTCATTGCGGCGCGAATTGACAAAAGAAGAGTCGGGCCGTTTCGTTATCGCGACCACGGCAGTATGGCGATCGTTGGACGCGCCTCGGCGGTGGCGGATCTGGGGTGGCTTCGCTTCTCCGGTTTTTTTGCCTGGCTGGTCTGGCTGTTCGTCCATCTGATCCAACTCGTCGAATTCCAAAACAAGATTCTCGTGCTTGTCCAGTGGGGCTGGTACTACTTCACGCGCAACCGCGCCGCCAGGCTGATCGTTGGCGGAGCGAAAAAAGATGCCGGGTGAATTTCTCACTTTTTGGCAACAGGTTTTGTCGATAGAGCCGTCAATCTGCATCGCGCTAAAATGTAATTGATGCCGTTGCCGACGCTTGGGCCGCTCGCGATCTTCACTTCCACGGACGATTAGGACTATCCGAGCGATTGCATTCGATTGTCGCTTGATTGCTTGTGAGACAATTTTGATTTTGTAGAATGCACAGGTGAAAGGGACTAGATAAGCTTGTTTTTGACTCGGTTTCGCAAAGAGCCTATGATTTTCCCGCACGGAGGCCCTCCATGAAGCTCAAAGTCGTTTTGGAATCTTCGGAAGAAGGCGGGTTTACGGTTTATGTGCCGTCTCTTCCCGGATGCGTGTCCGAAGGAGAGAACGAAAGCGAAGCGCTTAAAAACATTCGTGAGGCGATTGAACTCTATCTTGAGCCCGTGGATGATGACCTTGCCGGAGCAGGGAAAGACATTCGGGAAATCGTTTTGTGAGCGAGCTTCCGAGCTTACCCTTCGATCGGATTGTCAAAGCGCTTCAGCGAGCCGGGTTTGTGGTCGTTAGACAAAGAGGAAACCACATTCGGCTCCAGATAAAGAACTAGCGACGGTGTTCTGAAAATCACTGTGCCTGCCCATCGGCCGGTGAAACGGGGCACGTTGTCTCATATTCTCAAAGCCGCCCAGTTGACCGTCGAGCAGTTCAATTCGTTGCTATGACGAGTTCGTGCACCGCCTCTACGCCGATAGAATTGCTGATTTGCCCCTCAGCTTCGCTTCTATCGGAAGTCTATTGTTTGGACACTTCTTGCAATTCATCTGCCGCCGAAGTCAGCGGCGCGATGGATCTTCACTCTGACTCGCTTCCGCTTTCGGCGCGGCGCGATCTGCTGGGGCAGCGCGTGAGCGTTTAAACGGGTGCTGCTCCAAAAGGCCGTCACGAGTTCATCTTGACTGGTCCAGCTTCGGCTTTCGCGCGAAGGCGGACCGATCGAGACCGGCCAACACCAGAAATAATCTCCCAAGCGATAGAAAGTTGACTCAAGGGCGGTGGCGGCTATATAGGGAAGCATGGTGCCGCTTGCCGCGCAGCGAAGAAACGAGACCTGAGTCCGTCCATGAACACTGCACAAAAAACATTTGCCGTCGTCGGATTTTCCGTGCCGCGGGTCGACGGAATCGACAAGGTTACGGGCAGAGCGAAATACACCGGCGACTTGATCATTCCCGGCATGCTCGAAGGTAAATTTTTGCGCAGTCCGTACGCCCATGCGCGCATTCGCTCGATCGACACCGCCGAGGCCGAAGCGCTTCCCGGCGTGGTAGCGGTGCTGACGAGCAAAGATCTCACCAATATCGGCCCCTATGTCGGCCGCGGCAAGAATAAAGACCAGCCGGTCATCGCCCTGGATCGGGTGATTTTTGCCGGACAACCGGTGGCAGCCGTAGCGGCGTTGGACCGGGCGACGGCGGAAGAGGCGCTGAGCAAAATTCGCGTCGACTATGACGAGCTGCCGGCGGTGATCAGCGTCGAAGAAGCGATGGCCGAAGGCGCGCCGCGCCTGCATGACTTCGCCGAGCGGAACGTTTGCGCGCATCATGAGCTGGTCAAGGGCGACGTCGACAAAGCTTTCGCCGAAGCGGATGTGATCGTCGAAGACGAATTTTATTTTCCGATGATCTATCACTACTCGATGGAGCCGCACACCGCGATCGCCCAGGTCGATGGCGACGGCATCACAATCTGGACGTCCACGAGCCAGCCTTTCGGGGTGCGCCAGGATGTTGCCCAGGTCTTCCGCGCGCCGCTGTCCAAAGTTCGCGTTCATGTGAACTTCGTCGGCGGCGCCTACGGCAGCAAGTCCGGCGGTAAAATCGAGCCTTTGGTGGCCGCGCTGGCGCGTAAAGCGCAGCGGCCGGTGCGGGTGGTGACTTCGGTCGCCGAGGCGATGGTCACCTGCCGCCGCCACGCGATCACGTGCAAAGTCAAAACCGGCGTCAAGAAAGACGGCACCTTGCTCGCGAAGCAGGCCGATATTTTTCTCAACACCGGCGCCTATGCCGAGACCGGCCCGACGGTTGCCGGCCGCACGCTGACGCGCATCCTCGGACCGTACCGTTATCCGAATCTGAAAATCAATTCCTATTGCGTTTACACCAACACGGTTTCAGCCGCTTCGTTCCGCTCCATCGGCGGCCCGCAGACCGCCTGGGCCACCGAATCGCAGATGGATATCATCGCCGAGAAGCTGGCTATCGATCCGGTGGAGTTGCGCCTGAAAAATCTCGTAAACAAAGGCGAAGAGCTCAGGCCCAAGTACCGCGCGCTGGACTGCGATCTGATCAAAGGTTTCAAGCTGGTCACCGACAAATTGGGTTGGGACGGTCCGCTTTCGAAAGAAGGCCGCGGAAGAGGAGTCGGATTTGGCACCACCGACCCCGGCGCGCCGCTGGCGTCGACCTCGACGGTGCACGTGCTTGCAGACGGCAGCGTGGTTTTTATGTGCGGCACTTCCGAGCTGGGTCAGGGAGCGAAAACCATTATGAGCCAGATCATCGCCGAAGAACTGTGCGTGCCCCTCGAACGGGTGACGATTCGCCCGATCGATACGGCGTTTACGCCTTTTGATCGATCCACGGGATCGAGCCGCTCAACTACTGTCATGGGAAAAGCGGTTGAGCTCGCCGGCAGCGACGCGCGCCGGCAGATCGTCGAGCTTGCAACCGAGCATTTCGAATGCCCGGAAGATGCAATTACGCTCAAAGACGGCGAAGCGATTGCTGGCGGCAAGAAAATTAGCTACGGCGCATTGATCAACAAGCACTTCGCCGATCAGGGCGGGGAACTGGTTGGGACCGGTTACGCACATAGCGGCATGGCGCCGACGCCGGCCAACCCGCTGTTTTGGGAGATCGGCATCGGCGCGGTGGAAGTTTCGGTGGATCGCGAGACGGGTAAAGTTCACGTCGAAAAATACGTCACCGCTGCCGACGCCGGCAAGGCGATCCATCCGCTGCAGTGCGAGGGGCAGGATGAAGGCTCGGCGATGATGGGGTTCGGTCACACGTTTTATGAAGCGTATCAGTGGGAGGGTGGGCAGATTATCAATTCCTCGCTGGTCGATTACAAGGTGCCGACCTTTGACGACGTGCCGGAGGAGTTCGAATCGATTCTCATCGAAGACGGCAACGGTCCCGGCCCTTACGGCGCCAAGGGCCTGGGCGAGGGCGGCATCATTCCGGTCGCGCCGGCAGTCGCCAATGCGGTTTTCTGGTGCACCGGGGCGCGGATCAAGTCGCTGCCGCTCACGCCGGAGAAGGTGTGGCGGGCGTTAGAACAGATGAAGAGCTATTGATGTCCTGACTCAGATGTTCGATGACCGACTTGTTCAAACCTGAGCGTCATATCGGCGGAGGCTGGTATCCAAATGCCTTTGAAATTTCTGGATGCCGGGTTGACCCAGGCCTTCGTCGGGGATGCCCGCAATGACGATCGCATTATGTCGCGTATTTCCAAGTCAGCACACTAGTTGATCGGGTTTAGGAAAGGAGAGAGGCATGGTTTTGGGATCGAGAATCTTTAGATCGGCAATAATTTTATTGGCGCTGTTGGTCCAGGGCCAGGTTTCTGCGCACGCGCAAACCAAAATGACGGTGGCGTACTCGTCGATCGGGCCGATGGGGACCGGTATCTGGATGGCGAAGGATATCGGCGCGTTCGATAAGAACGGCATCGATGCCGGTATTATCTATATCGCTTCGGGCCCCGTGGCCGTTCAAGCGCTGATCGGCGGGGATCTTCAAGTTGCAAGCGCGGCGAGCAACGCAGTCATCAATGCGATTTTAAACGGCGCATCCATTATCGGCGTGGCAGGCACCGCCAACCGGCCTTACCACCGGCTGTTCGTTCAGCAGGACATCAACAAACTCGAGGATCTCCGGGGTAAGACTCTCGGCGTGACTCGCTTCGGCTCGATCACGGATAACT
>JBLMXG010000215.1:0-4130 GCA_050257635.1 Chloroflexota bacterium | reverse complement strand
ATCCCGCCTCAGCTCGAGGCGTTAACTGCATCCCTCAGCTTGAACGCCCCGGCGTACAGCGCCTTTCCCACAATCACACCCTCGACGCCCTCTTTTTCCAGCGGTATGAGCTTGCGAATGTCGTCCAGCGTCGCCACGCCGCCGGAGGCGATGACCGGAATCCGCACCGCGCGGGCAATTTTGAGGGTTTCGTCGAGGTTCACGCCGTCACGTGTGCCGTCGCGGCCGATGTCCGTGTAAATAATGCGCGAAGCGCCATCCTGTTCGCAGCGTTTGGCCAATTCGACGGCGTCCATCGAAGTCGTCTCTTTCCATCCCTTGATCGCGACTTTGCCTCCGCGCGCGTCGATGCCGACGACGATTTTGTCGGGAAATTTTTGGCACAGAGCGCGGAGAAGCTCGCCGTTGTCGTAAGCCGCGGTGCCGATCACAACGCGCATCACGCCGAGCGCCAGCGCCGCTTCGACGGCCTCGACGGATCTCAGTCCACCGCCGAGCTCCACGGACAAGCCCGGCTGTTTGGCGATCGCCGCGACTTCCTGGGTATGCACCGGCCGGCCTTCGACCGCGCCGTTCAGATCGACGAGGTGTAAAAAAGTTGCTCCTTCGGCGACCCAATATTTCGCGGCGTCGAGAGGATTTTCGAAGTAGACGGTTTCTTGGTCCATCTCCCCCTGAAACAGGCGCACGCAGCGTCCGTCTTTAAGATCGATGGCGGGAATGATCAGCATAAAAGAATGGATAATGGGTAGTGGGTAATTTTAGAAACGGCCAGGCCCACCGTCGTCCGACCATTTTCAATTATTCATTCTCAATTGTTTTGCACAAAGCGGCCAAAGTTGGCGAGTATACGGAGCCCCAGCTCCTGGCTTTTCTCCGGATGAAATTGACAGGCAAACAGCGTCTCGGTAGCGATGCTGGAGACGAACGAGTCGCCGTAATCCGTGGTCGTCGCCACGATTGACGTATCGTCCGGCACAACATAGAAGGAGTGTACAAAGTAAACGTAATCGCCGCTCGAAAGGCCGTCGAGAAACGGCGAGTCGATTTTTTTTTCGATGCGATTCCAGCCCATGTGCGGCACTTTGAGATTTTCCTGGGCGTGAAAACCGACCACTTTGCCGGGAAAAAGATCGAGCCCCCTTTGCCGGCCGAACTCCTCGCTCTCAGAAAACAACAATTGAAACCCGAGGCAAATCCCGAGAAACGGTTTCCGATGCCGGACGATATCGCGAATCGGTTCGATCAAGCCGAATTTGCCGAGGTTTTCCATGCAAGCGCTGAAGGCGCCCACGCCCGGCAACACCACGCCGCGCGCTGCTTGAATCTTGGCCAGGTCGCGGGTGATCTCGGCCTCCGAGCCGGTGCGCTCCAGTCCCTTTTGGACGCTGCGCAGATTGCCCATGCCGTAATCAATCACCGCGATCATGTCCTAAGCCTCGGGAACGATTGGAGCTTCTGGAACGTTTGGAACCAATTCTTTAGAGACTCCCCTTGGTCGACAGCGCGCCTTCCACCCGCGGGTCGATTTGTGTCGCCATGTCCATGGCCCGGGCGAAAGCCTTGAAACAAGCCTCGATGATGTGATGCGGGTTTTCACCGCGCGGCACGTCGATATGCAAGTTCATGCCTAGCTGATTGGCAAAGGCGGCAAAAAACTCATGTGGCAAGTCGGTGTCGAAATCGCCGACGCGGCCGGGTCGGATCTTCACGTTGTAAGAGAGATAGGGCCGGCCGCTCAAATCGACCACGACCTTGGCGAGAGTCTCGTCGAGTGGGCAACTCGCCTCGCCGAAGCGCCGAATGCCGTGCTTCTCGCCCAGCGCGTCCTTGAAAGCTTGCCCGAGAGCCAAGCCGACATCTTCCACCGTGTGATGATAGTCGACATCGAGGTCGCCCTTGGCGCGAACGGTGAGGTTGAAAAAACCATGGCGGCTAAAGCTATCGAGCATATGGTTGAAAAACGGCATGCCGGTTTCGATCTCGGCCTGGCCGGCGCCGTCGATCTCCAAATTGACCGCGATATCGGTTTCTTTGGTCTTGCGAGTAACTTTCGCGCTTCGTCCCATAAATGCCCCTCGCTTACTTGAATCGAACTTCCACCGCGCGCGCGTGATCGTCGAGCCCTTCGAGGCCCGCCAGCCGGGTGAGCTCCGGTGCCAGACGGCGCAACGCGCGCCGTTCCGCCTTAATTACCGTGGTGCGCTTGAGAAAATCGTAGGTGCCGAGGGGAGAAAAGAATCGCGCGCTGCCGCCGGTGGGCAGGACGTGATTGGGCCCGGCGAGATAATCCCCCAGCGGCGGCGCCGAATAAGGCCCGACGAATATCGCGCCGGCGTTGCGGATCTGTTGGATGAGCTTTTGCGGCGCTTTGACAATCAACTCGATATGCTCGGGCGCGATCGCGTTGGCGAGTTCGACCATTTCTTTGTCCCCGCGCGCGACGATAATCGCACCGTATTTCGCAAGCGACTTGAGCGTGATGGCTTGGCGTTTCGAGCTCAGTAACTGCGTTTCGACGGCGCTTTGGATCTTGCGCGCCGTCGCCATCGATCGGGTCACGCACAGCGCCGCCGCCAACTCATCATGCTCGGCCTGGGACAGCATATCGGCGGCGACATGCAACGGATCGGCCGAAGCGTCGGCCAGAAGCAAAATCTCGCTCGGCCCGGCGATGGAGTCGATGTTGACCTCGCCGAACACCAATCGTTTGGCCGTGGCGACAAAAATATTGCCGGGGCCGACGATTTTGTCGACCTTGGGAATCGACTTGGTGCCGAAAGCCAGAGCGGCGATCGCCTGCGCGCCGCCGACGCGAAAGATCCGATCGACGCCGGCAATGTGCGCCGCCGCGAGAATGATCGCGCCATCGCCGCCGATGGGCGAGGTCATGATGATTTCCTTGACGCCGGCGACCCTGGCGGGAATCGAGTTCATCAGCACGGTCGAAGGATAGGACGCTTTGCCGCCTGGCACGTAGACCCCGACGCGCTCCAGCGGCATAATCCTTTGGCCGAGTCGCATACCGAGCGGGTCACGGTATTCCCAGCTTTTTTGCGACTGGCGGCGGTGAAACGCAGCGATCCGCTTGGCCGCGAACCGTAGTGTCGCCAAGTCTTTCTTTGAAATTTTGATCAAGGCTCGCTCGATCTCCGCCGGCTTCACTTCCAGGGTCGCACGGCTTAGCCGCACGCCATCGAAGCGCTCGGTATAGCGCAACAGCGCGCGGTCGCCTTGTTTTTGTACCGCGGCGATGATCTCAGCGACGCGGCGCTCCACTGCGCCGTCACGCGTGCCGCGCCGCGCCAAAATCCGGCCCATCAGTGGCTTAAATGTTGTATCGGTGGTTTTGACGACTCTGAGCTTCATTTTCAAGGATCAAATCTCAACGATTCCAGCAGACATTTTGAACCGTTGAACGCTTGAACTTTTGAACCAATATCACCCGGGCACGCGTTCGATGGCCGCGCCCAATTGTGATAATTTCTTTTCGATCTGCTCGTAGCCGCGATCCAGATGATAGACGCGCGCAACCTCGGTAATGCCGTTGGCGACGAGGCCGGCGAGAATCAAGGCGACGCTCGCCCGCAAGTCGCTCGCCATGACCGGCGCTCCGGACAATTCTTTCACACCGCGCACCACGGCGCGATTGCCTTCCAGTTTGATCTGCGCGCCCATGCGGTCGAGCTCCTGGACATGCATAAAGCGATTTTCAAAGATCGTTTCGGTGATCACGCTGACGCCGTCGGCCACCGCCATCAAGACCATCATTTGCGCCTGCAGATCAGTCGGAAAGCCGGGGTAAGCCAGGGTCGTCACGTCGACGCTCGTGATCGGCTTGCGGCGCCGCACTCGGATTCCTGCGCCGTCGGCGGCCAGCTCTACACCGGCTTCTTTGAGCTTGATCAGAAAGGCATCGAGATGTTTGCCGCAGGCTCCCCGCACCAACACATCCCGTCCGCTGAGCGCCGCGGCGATCACGAAACTGCCGGCCTCGATGCGATCAGAAATTATTCCATGAGTCACGCCGTGCAGCGCGCCGACACCGTCAATCTGAACGATGCCGCTGCCCGCGCCTTGCACCCTGCCGCCCATGGCGTTGAGGGCATTGGCGAGGTCTTCGATCTCGG
>JBLMXG010000214.1:0-3066 GCA_050257635.1 Chloroflexota bacterium | reverse complement strand
GCCTGGCAGCTGCGCGCCTGTTTTGAGACTGGAGTCGCCGGCACGGTGATCTTTTCCTGGACCGACGATTGGTACGCTTTTCCGTTATCCGGCGATGGCGGATTTCAAGTCAACGATTGGGCTTTCGGCGTGGTCGACCGTGAGCGCCGAAAGAAGCCAGCCTTCTTTGCGGTCAAAGACTGCTACGGCGCCGCTTTGCCACCGGCCCTGCGCGAATATCCCAAAGTCTCGGTTGTCGTGTGCGTTTACGACGGCGAGCGCACGCTCGATGCATGTCTCGCTTCGCTGCAAAAGCTCAATTATCCCAACTATGAAGTCGTGGTGGTTAACGACGGTTCGACGGACAGCACACGCCAAATCGCCGAAAGCTACGATGGTATTCATCTGATCCACCAAGAGAACAAGGGACTCAGCGAAGCTCGCAACGTCGGCATTAGAGCGGCCACGGGCGAGATCATCGCATTCACCGATGCCGATTGCATGGCGGATCCGGATTGGCTGACTCACTTGGTCGCACGGTTTCACTCATCGGAGTTTGCCGCCGTAGGGGGGCCAAACTTGACCCCTCCGGACGACTCCTTCGTCGCATCCTGCGTTGCCGTGTCGCCCGGCGCGCCGACCCACGTTTTGTTGGATGATGAAGTCGCCGAACATATTCCGGGTTGCAATATGGCTTTCAGGCGAGAAGCTCTCGAAGCGATTGACGGCTTCGATCCGGTTTTTCGCGCTGCGGGCGATGATGTGGATTTCTGTTGGCGTCTGCAGAACAAAGGCTACAAGATCGGTTTCAGCCCTGCGGCGGTCGTGTGGCATTTCCGCCGCAACACGATCCGAGACTATCTCAAGCAACAAAGGGGATATGGCAAAGCCGAGACGCTTCTTTTTTTCAAGCATCCCTCGCGCTTCAACGTACTGGGCCAGTCGCGCTGGTTCGGGCGAATCTATGGCGACCTATCGTCTTTTCTGCTAAGTCGCCAGCCGCGAATCTATTCGGGTGTTTTTGGCCGCGGGCTCTTTCAGACGCTCTATCAGCCCGCGCCGTCAATCGTTTCGTGCTTGCCTCTCACTTTGGAATGGAATCTGCTCGCCATCGCGTTACTGGTGTGCGCGTTTGGGTTCGGCGGGCTTTTCTGGGTCGGCATCGCTCCTTTCATGTTGACCGTGAGCCGCTGTTTTGCAAGCGCCGTGAGAGCTCGCCTGGAGCCGCGCTTCCGCGGGACGTCGGCGACGCTTCTGGTGGCCTCTCTAATTTACCTTGGCCCCATCGTCCGCACTTTCGAGCGCTATCGCTGGCGCCTGCGGCGATTGCGCGAAATCAAGCCTGTTGACCTCAACAGGCCAGCGCAAGAGCCACAGATTTTGTGGCATGAGCGCGCGTTTTATCTCTCCTACTGGAACGAGAACGGAGAGGAAAAAGAAAGCTTGCTCCACGCCGTGATGGATTTTCTTCTGCCGCGCAAGTATCTGATCGCGATGGATCAGGGATGGAGCGAATGGGACTTGGAAATCTGCCAGGGGCCATGGGCCAAGGCGCAGATTAAAACCGCGACGGAAAATCACACGGGGCAAAAAAGACTGCTGCGGGTGCGTTGCGCGCTGAGAATGTCCCGGATCTCTCTGGCTTGTCTCTGGACATACGTTGCAGTAGCTGCGGTGGCAGCATTCATCGGTCTCCCCGAAGTCACAGCCGCCGTCGCCTTCATTGGCTGGGCTCATGGCAGCGCGATTATTTACCAGAAATTTCGCCTCGGCCACCTCCTCTATCACGTTCTTGAATCCCTCGCGCATAAGCTCGACTTCGTGCCGGTGCAGAGATCGTCCAAGGGCGCGGCGTGAACGCGGCTCGCCGATGAAACGCACGGTTCGTTCCTACCTTTACCCTTACCGTCTTCCGTTCCTGTTTGCGTTGAGCCAGGTCGCTCTTATCAGCGCTCTCGAGTTGTTTAAGCCGTGGCCGATCAAGGTCGTTATTGACCACGTGCTAACAGGCAACCCGGTTCCTTGGCCGCTTTTATCGGACTGGCCTCCTTTGTGGATCCTCGCGGGGGCATGCGGTGGCTTGGTGTCGATCTACTTTCTGTTGGGCGGGGCAACCGCGCTGAATAACTACACGACGATTTGCATCGGCCAACGAATGGTCAATGATTTACGCAGAGACCTTTATAGCCACCTCCAGAGACTTTCTCTTAGTTTTCACAATCGCAGTCAGATGGGCGATCTGCTTTATCGAGTGACCGCCGATACGCTCGCTATTCAGACCATAACCATGAATGGAATCTTCCCCGTGCTCTCCGCGCTCGTGCTCTTGGGCGGGATGTTCTTCATCATGGCGCGGATGGATTGGAACCTGACGCTATTAGCGCTCAGCATCGTTCCGGTCATGACGGCAGTGATCGTGATTATCAACAAACGGATTGAATCCGCGGCCTCCCGCGCGCGAACACAGCAAAGCGAAGTGTATTCTGTTGTGCAGGGGGCCATGTCCTCCGTCCGGATCATCCAAGCGTTTACCAAGGAAGACGATGAGCACAAAAGATTCATGAGCGTGAGCCAGCGGAGCCTGGCGGCAGACCTTCGTCTTTATACGCTGCAAAGCTTTTACTCTTGGGGCGTCGATGTTGTGGTCGCCAGCGGCACCGCGCTGGTGCTTTGGGTGGGCGCACAGCGCGTATTCAGCGGATCGATGACTTTGGGAGAGCTCATCGTTTTCATGGCTTATCTGGTCTCTCTCTACGAACCGATCAATCGCATGCTGCAAACTTACGGGCTCGTTCAGGAGGCTAGAGCCGGCGTCAAGCGCGTTTTCGAAATCCTCGAGGTTGAGCGAGAACTCAAGGATGGACCAAGAGTTTTCGGCAAAAATCACGCCAACGGCACGATTTCTTTTGAGGGGGTTTGGTTTGAATACGCCCATGGGCAACCGGTTCTGAGACAGATCGATCTTTGTATCGAAGCGGGTGAACGGGTAGCGATCGTGGGAGCGAGCGGAGCGGGGAAATCGACACTGGTCAGTTTAGTGCCGCGCTTTTATGATCCACAGAGGGGGCGCGTGAAGCTCGACGGCGT
>JBLMXG010000213.1:0-14710 GCA_050257635.1 Chloroflexota bacterium | reverse complement strand
CGCGCTGGTCGCCCTGGTGATCGGCAGCGCCATCAAGAGCGCATGGAAAGCCCCGGCCCTGGATAGGCTATCGAGCCTGGAGTTCGACGAGCCTAAAGTCTTTGAATCTGATTGCGACGATGCTCCGGTTCGCGGCTATGACAGCCCCGAGCTTTATCGCGAGGATGATGCGGCAAGGTTCCGCGCCGTCGGCTGCAATCGGAATTTGCACTGACATGCCCTGCCTCGGCGACGCGTAATCTCGCTAGACTTGCGCGCTCACCGGTCAAAAACACGAAAATACATCGCCGCCAGACTCGCCTCCACCGTCCGAGCCGCCGCCAGTTCTCGTTGAATGGAGGGGTCGAGCCGGCGGCGCGCTTGCGCCGCGAGTCTGAGAACCTCCGCCTCATCGACTCTGGTGGCGCGGCCGCTTTCGACGACGATCTCTCCGTCGACGATCACGCTGTCGACGCCACTGCCGTTCTCGCAAAACACCAGCTGCGCCATCGCGTCGTTGAGCGGCGTGAACGCCGGCCTATCGCGCCGCACCAAAGCTAAATCGGCGAGCCTGCCCGGCGCGAGCACGCCGGCATCAATGCCGAAGGCGCGCGCGCCGTTGCGCGTCGCCATGGCTAGAGCTTGTGGCGGCGACACCCACTGATTAAAATCGCTCCCTGCCTGATTGTGAATTAACGCAGCTAACCGCAACGCGTCGAACATGTTCTGGCCATCGTTGGAAGCCGAGCCGTCGGTGCCTAAACCGACATTGACGCCGGCGGCAAGAAAGCGCTTAAGCGGCGCCAGGCCGCTGCCGATGCGCAAATTGCTCGCCGGATTATGCACCGGTGTGGCACCGTGCTTGGCGAAAAGTTCCACATCATCGTCGTCAATCCAAATTGAGTGCGCCAGAGAAAGATAGTCGCCCAGGACGCCGATGGAATCCAAGTGCTTGAGCAGTGAAGTACCGTAAAGCTGCCGCCCCATCATGGCCTGTGCCTTGGTCTCTGCGAGATGAATATGCAGGGGCAATTTTTTTCGCCGCACCAGCGCAGCGGCCTTGTTCAGCAACTCGTCGCTGCAGCGCTGTACCGCGGACGGCCCGGGACAAGCCGTGGTAAGCTTTTCCGGCGCATGGAAAGCTTCGATGAATGCTTCGCATTCCTCGAGCCACGCCGCGGTGGACTTCGCCTCGTTCGCGCTCATGCGCTTGAGCTCGTCGTCGAGAGTCGAATCGGTTGCGCCAAGAGGAATGGTGTCTTCGTAGTTTTTGTCCGTGATCGTCAGCGCAACCACATGGCGCAGGCCGAGATCACGCATAGCCTGGATCGCCGCCCCCGCCCCCATGTAGCGGCAGGCCGCGTTGCCGGCAAAGTGATCGAGCACGGTGGTGGCGCCGCTCTTGAGCATTTCCAGGCCACCGAGCAGCGCGCTGGCATAGAAATCCTCGTCTCTCATGCCGCGCAGCGAAGCCCGGTAATAGGCGCGCCAGATTTCGAGCGGCTTGCTGGGCATCATGCCGCGCACCAGATTCGCCGGCGAGTGGCAATGGGCATTGACCATACCGGGCATGGCGATCAAACGCTCAGCGTCGATGGTGCGGTCGAAGGGGCCCAGTGGTGTCCACTGGCTCGGCCCGACGTAGGTGATGCGCTTGCCATCGATGGCGATAGCGCCGTTTTCGACGACGTCGTTGTGTTCGTTCATCGTGACGACGAGCGCATTTTGAATCAAGGTTCTCATTTTAACTCTCGATGGATTGTGACTGGAGGCCGCGATAGCGTCAAAAAACTAGGGGCACGGGGTACCGTGCCCCTCTCATGACAAGGGCGCTGCCCGTCCCATCGTACTATACAAATCCCATCTTCCGGCCCCAGTTTTCCGGATCTTTGAGAAAGTCGATAATTTGCCGGCTCGACTCCTCACTGAAGTAACTTTTGCTCAAGCCGGTGTCCAAGACGTCATCCCAGTTGGCCAGCACATGGAGCGCAATGTCGTTTTTGGCCAGGTTGATCTTGCCTTCATGCTGGTTCAATCGGTCCGATGCATAATCGAACACACAGAGGCAGTGGGTCATCTTCGCCCCGGCGCCGCGGATGCCAATATTGAAACGCAGCTTGCTCAGGCCGTCGGTGATCAGGTCTTCGACCAGCATGACCCGCTGGCCCGGCGCTAGAATGCCTTCAATTTGCTTGGTGCCGCCGTAGCCTTTCGGCTGCTTGCGGATATAGATCATCGGCTTTTTGATCAAATGCGAAACAAAAGACGCGTAGGGAATGCCGGCGGTCTCACCGCCAGCCACGACATCGATGTTATTCAGGCCAATATCGGTCTCGGCCATTTTCGCCAACGCGGTGACGATGTACTCGCGCTCTGGCGCAAACGAGAGCAGCTTGCGGCAATCGATGTAGACCGGTGAGATCCGGCCGGAAACAAAAACGAAGGGTTTGTCCTTGTAGACCGCGATGGATTCCGTGGCCAGCAACATCTCGGCGACTTTTCGTGACACTTCGCTCATAGAAACTACCTTTCAAACGGCGAGATTAGCAGGTCATAACACAGCGAATCTTGGTTTCCAATAAATCGCTCGGGCCGGAGAATAGATTTTCAGCGATCCGAGAACCTGATATTATAACCGAGAATGAAGTCATCGCGGCCCGCTACAGCATCCAATCCTCCCGCCATTAATAAGCGCCGACTAATGCGTGATTTAAACGCCATCGGCCGCATCGGTATCGGCGACCGTGGCTCGGTCACTCGCCTGGTCTTTTCCATCAAAGAGCTGCGCTGCCGTCAGCTGTTAATCCACCTGATGCGCCAGGCCGGTCTCACGATCCATATCGACGCAATCGGCAATATTTTCGGCCGTTTCAACGGCGGTAATCCGGCGGCGCCGGCGGTCACTGCCGGCTCGCATCTGGACACGGTCATCCACGGCGGCAAGTACGACGGACCGGTGGGTGTCATCGGCGCCCTCGAAGCGGTGCGAACGATTAAAGAAAATCGCATTGCGGTGCACTCGCCCTTGGAGGTGATCTGTTTCATCGGCGAGGAATCGAGCCGTTTTGGATTTTCCACGCTTGGAAGCAGTCTTGTCGCAGGCGAAGTGCATCCAAAAGACTTGGCTCACGCGGTCGATCCGCAAGGCACCAAGCTCGCCGACGTGCTCGCCAGCCTCGGCATATCGCAACGAAACTTGCGCGGTCTCAAGCGCGGCCGCAACACGCTCAAGGCCTATCTAGAACTCCATATCGAACAGGGCCCAATCCTTGAGGCGAAAGGCAAGAGAATCGGTTTGGTCACCTCAATCGCCGCACCGAGTCGTTTCAGAGTGATCTTTAAAGGCCGCGCCGACCACTCCGGCACCACACCGATGGAAATGCGCAAAGATGCGCTGGTCGCCGCGGCACATTTGATCGGTTACATCGAACAACTCTGCCGGAAATATTCCTCGATGGCCAAAGGTCGGGTCGTCGGAACGGTGGGCGCGGTAAAGCTCGACCCGGGGGTGATCAATGCCGTGCCCGGTCGAGCCGAGCTAGCCGTCGACATACGCGGCACCTCGGCTGATTCGAAGAACCGCGTGACGCGCCTGGTAAAAGAGCAAGCGCGGATCATCGCCCGCAGGCGGTCCATCGGTGTTGAAGTATTGAACATCCGCGAGGAAAACCCCGTGCCACTGGACGATCACTTGCTGCTCCTGAGCCGGCGGCTATGCGACGAGAAGGGAATCGACTATGAGATCATGCCGTCGGGCGCCGGCCACGACGCTATGCAGATGGCGAAGATCACGCCGGCTGGAATGATCTTCGTGCCGAGCCGACGCGGCATCAGCCACAATCCGCTGGAGTGGACAGATCCTGCCGACATCGCCCTCGGCACCCAACTGTTGATGGAAACCATGATTCGAGTCGCCAATGAAAAATTCTAAGGCCAAGAAAAAAAGGGTTCTCAACGCCACGCAAATCACGGCAATCCTCGAGCGCTTCGGTCGGGAGATGGCGCGCCAGTACGGTAATCTGGATCAGGTGGTATTTATCGGCGTGCGTACGCGCGGTCCCTATGTCGCCAAGCGGCTGGCGCAGCTGATCAAAAAGCGCCACGGGAAAGAGATTGCGGTGGGCGAGATGGATATCACTTTATATCGTGACGACCTGAATGCGCTGCTGCCTGGCGGCACCATCGACCACACTCGTATTCCCTTCGACATCGGCAACAAGATCGTCGTGCTGTTTGATGATGTCTTGAATACCGGACGGACGGTGCGCGCTGCCGTGGATCATCTGATTGACCTCGGGCGGCCGCGGATGATCCACCTGGCGGTCATGATCGATCGTGGCGGCCGGGAATTGCCGATCGCTGCCAATTATGTCGGTAAAAAGATCACCCTTGCGTCCGGTGGAAACGTGCAGGTGAAGCTTAAAGAAGTTGATAACGCCGACGAAGTGTTGGTTGACGTCTCCAACTGACCGAGGGTTTGGACGCAATTGGAAAAGTTTACACGCTCACGAACATTTCAACGACGCACCGGGCCCAATGAAATATTTTGTGCAATTATTGCGGCGCAACCACCCGGCCATTTTTTCTCGAAAGAAAATTTGCCGATGGATAGAAAAAAACGCACCATCACCGTGCGCACCGCCACTCTAGGGCCCGCTGCGAATCGAGATCAAAGAGCAGAAGGAGCAGTTGAAGCTGACTAGGGCGATACTCGCGCAGAGCCCCAATCTTTTGTTAGCAGGCAATTCGTAAAATCCGAGCTGGCGGCAACTTGTACGGATTTTCTTCGCCGCAAAGTCCCTCACCGAGATTGAGACGATGATCCCTCTAGCCAATCGATTCCGCAGACGGAGAAACGGAATTGCCGGTTGCGTTAAAGGTCGGAACTTTAAAAGAATGAAAAGCCAGGGCCCGCGCGACTAATGAGCGGCCAGCTCAATTGAAACGGCGCGCCGTCTCACCAACGCCATTACATCGTCGCTGTCTCGATGGCTTTCGACGAAGCGGTGCAACGCAGTCAATTCTGGTGGGAGAAAGTGGTGGCCGCATCGGTCAAGCAAGGCGTCAATGATCGCCGCGTTCGGCTGACAATAAGCAACGTTGTCGTCGGTGTCGGAATATCCGCCGGAGCAGAGCGTATGGGGATCAATCCCGCAAACCACTTCGCGAAACAAATCGACAAAGCGGGTGATTTGTTCGTCCGATAGCGGCTTTGCGGGCGCCCAGCAGAAGTGCAATTTCATCTCTTTGCGGATTGCCTCCTCTTGGATTTCCAAGGTCACGCCGGTCTGAACCAAGCGGCCGCAGACAATCTCGTAACGGCATGGCTCTTCAATCGTTGATCGACTGCGGCGCAACAGCAGGGTATCGGTTCCGTTGCTGACCTCGATGTACCTCACGCTCATCGGGTCAAAGGCCTTTCCCGAGGGAAAATAATCATCGCCAGTGGCCTTGAGAGGCTCCAAGCGATGACCCGCATGTCGGTTCATGAAGGCGCGCCAATCATTGACGGCTATTTCTTCAACTTCGCCGCCGGCGAATGCATAAATCGGCTCGCGGTCGAACGCGCTGATATGATGAATGGCACCGCAGTTTCGGCACCATAGATAACGAGGGTCATCCATACTTGCGTTGCTCGACGGTCAACGGCGTCGCCGCGGCGGCTTGAGACGGGAACGTCATCGTTACCCGCGTACCCACGCCCGGCTTGCTGGTGACGGCAAGTCTGCCCCCAACCAACTCCGCCATCCTGCGCGCAACGGTAAGGCCGATGCCGAGCCCCGAATAGGATCGCTGCATCGAGTTATCGGCCTGATGAAACGGTTCAAAGATCGAATCAAGCTTGTTTTCCTCAATCCCGATTCCGGTGTCGATGACTTCGAATTCCATACTGTCCCGGCGCGCCGACGGGTGTATCTTGACCGTAATCTCGCCTTCAGAGGTGAACTTAACCGCGTTGTTGAAGATGTTCTGAAAAATCCGCTCTACCTTGGCCCGATCGCTGACGATGGACGTGTCTCCGTCTGCAACTAGAACGTCGAGCCGCAAGCCTTTTTCGCGAATCAATTTTTCGAATCGTTTCACCGTCCCGTTGACCAGATCCCGGGCGTCGAATTTTTCCAGCGTGGATTGCGCATCGCCGGCGTTGAGTGAAGTCATCCACAATACATTGTCGATCAACTCGAGTAACTCTTCGGAGTTGCGATAGACAGTTTCGAGAACCTTTTGTTGATCTTCCGTGAGCTTGCCAATTACCTGGTTGAGCAACAAGTAGACAAAGCCAACGACGACGCTGAGCGGTGTCCTCAATTCGTGGGAGATATTGGAGAGAAAATCGGATTTGACCTGCCTGAGTTGGGCCTTAGCGTTACGGCGTTCCAAACCCCGGCGCACCAGTGCCAGGATATGATTAACGTCGAACGGTTTGGAAATATAGTCGAAGGCGCCAAGCCGAAGCCCTTCGATCGCCGTGTCCAGGGAGCCATATCCGGTAATGATAATCGCTTCAATATCCGGATCATGCTGTTTGACCTTTTCCAAGACATTGATGCCGCTAAAACCAGGCATTTTAAGATCTAGGGTCACCAAATCGACAGGATGCTGCTTAAGCATCTCGACCGCCTGCGCGCCCCGGTCGGCCGTATAAACGTTATAATAGGGGTTGAGAATCATCTTGAGTGACTCTCGGGGACCCATCTCGTCATCAACCACTAAAATATTGGGTTTTATGGCATCCATAGCAGCATACGCCAGCAAGGAATATGCCACCGTCGAAATGACTTAACTAACTAATCTATAAAGAGAACTTTATGAAAGGAGGCTTGGGGAAAAACACCGCGGCACAAATTTGTCCAGTTATGGCGATAATTTCACTTCTGCGTCGGTATCATTTGGGTCGCTGATCTTCAGCTTTTCGATCCGGTACTTAAGAATTCGCCGGCTGGTCCCAAGAAGCGACGCAGCCTTGGTCTGGTTGAACCCCGTCCGCTGCAATGCTTTGACGATGAGTTCGCGTTCGAACTCGTCGACAGCGTCGCTCAGTGGCCGCGAGCCGCTCAACACGTCCTCCTTGAGCGTCGCCGTTTGATCGGTCGAGCGCATGCCCGGGGGCAGATCGCGCAGCGTGACAGTCTCATGAGGGGTCAGTATGGTGAGCCGCTCGATTAGGTTTTCCAGCTCGCGAATGTTTCCCGGCCAGGGGTAGGAAATAAAGAAATCGACCACCTCGGGCGACAGGGTCTTGGTTGCGATGGAATGTTCTTGCGCCTTCAACCGCAAGAAATGATCGAGCAATAGTGCGATATCCTCGCGTCGCTCGCGCAGCGGCGGAAGAAACAAAGACACCACATTAAGCCGGTAGAACAGATCGGGACGAAACTCGGCGTTTTTCGCCATCTGTTCGAGGTCTCGATTGCTCGCGGCGATGACTCGAACATCGACTTTTATCTCATCGGTGCCGCCAAGCCGAGTAAAGGTCTCTTGCTCGATCGCGCGCAGAAACTTCGCCTGCGTGCCGAGGTTGAGCTCGCCGATCTCGTCGAGAAACAGCGTGCCGCCGTGGGCCAATTCAAATCGTCCGATCTTTTTCTGCGATGCGTTGGTGAACGCCCCGCGCTCGTAGCCGAACAGCTCACTCTCGATGAGCGTGTCCGGCAAAGCTGCACAATTGACCACGACAAACGGTTTGGAGCGCCGGTCGCTGTTAAAATGGATCGCTCGCGCGATCAACTCCTTGCCCGTGCCGCTCTCTCCGGTAATTAAAACCGTGCTCTTTTTCCCCGCCACCATGCTTACGGCCTTGAATATGTCGACGATTTGCTTCGATTTGCCGATCACATGCTCAACGCCGTACTTCCGGCCGACTTCTTCTTTTAACCTCTCCAGCTCGCGCGACAGATGAATTTTCTCGAGCGCATGCTCCACCTTGAGGCGCAACTCTTCCACGTCAAATGGCTTCGTAATGTAATCGAAAGCGCCCGTGCCCTTGGCGACAAAGGCGGTACGCGCCGTGTTGAGACCGGTTAGCATGATAACCTGGCATTCGGGTTGAATCGATTTAATTTGCTTCAGAACTGCGAGACCGTCGGTGCCCGGCATCATGATATCCAACAGGACCACATCGGGCTTTTCTTCGGTGACTCTTTCAATGGCTTCGGCGGCCGAAGCCGCTTCGAGCACCAGGTTAGTTTTATTAAATACCAGTTGCAGGGACTGCCTCACCCCCGCCTCGTCATCGACAACCAAAAGTCGCGGTTGACTCATGTCAGATTTCATTTCCATGCTCTGCAATAGGAAACTCCAGTCTCAGTATTTCTTTTTCGCTGTCCGACGGGTCGATCGCCAATCGCCCGCCGTTTCTTTCCACGAGAACTCGCGCCAACAACAGTCGCAGCGGGAGAATACCGTCGCGGACACCCGACTTCGCTTCATTCAGGTATTGGGAAATCGACGCCATCCGCGCGCTTTCGCGCTGATAGCGGATCGCCAGGGTTCCCCCGGCCGAAACCTCGATCTCGATTTCGCTGCCCATTCTGGCCTCGGAAAGGGCCATCATCAGAACGTTCTTCAAAATGTACCCGACCTGCGCCTCGTCCGCCCGAACTGTACCGGCGGCGCCGTTCCCTCTGCAATCGAAACGCATCTGCCGTCTGGCGCATTCGCTTTGGAGCTCGGCCAATACCGCACGAAGCCGTTCACCGAACTCGATCGTGCTCAAACGCGGCTGGGCAAAGTCGGCAAATTCGACCATAACTTCCAAGAGATCGTCCATCCGTTCAATGTCGCTGCCAACCACCTCCTGGAAACGGGTGCGAAAATTTTCGTCCTGATAACGGTCCCCCAACAGCTGCGCGAAAGTTTTTATTGTCACCATCGGATTCTTGAGTTCGTGGGCCAGCTCATGAATCACTGTGTTTAACTCCACGGATTTTGTGCGGCCGTTGGCAGAACCGTTGGAAACCGATGCGCCGCGATAGATCTCAAGTATTGGCTCCGGTTGATTTTGAGCCGACGGGCCGCTGGCGGGCGCGAACTCCGCAAAATCCTCGAGCGCGCTCGCTTGTGGCATGGGGCTAAAATCAAACAGCAGATCGCCACTGTCTATCCGCGGCTTACTATGAAATGCGAGGGTGCGAGCGAGTACGGTTTGCATTTCGCTCAAATTACCGAACCACAGATAATTTCTGAGCCGAAGGTGCGCTTGAGGCGAAAGTGTCGGTTCGGCTAACCCCAATTTTCGCGCATAACCGCGCGCGAACCAATCGGCCAAAGCTGGGATATCGTCTAAACGTTCCCTCAAGGGCGGCAATTTTAGTGTCAGCGTTGCCAATTTGTAGTACAGAGCATCAAGAAAGTCCCCGCGATAAACATATTCCAATAGATCTGTGTTGGCCGTCGCCAAATACCTGATGGCGCCGGATTTGGCTTCCTCCACCCCGGTTAGAAAACTCAATAAAAGAGACTGGCCAGCCGACGAACACTTGTCGAGGTTTTCCACGACCAGCGTCGTTGCGGTGGGACTGAACTCACTCTGCAAGGCGATCTGGCTGCGCTTGTGCGACAGGTATTCCTCGCCCACCTCGGCGGCGTTGACGAATAGCCGTGAACTCAGCATGCCGTCGAGACCGCAGATTTCGGAAAGGACCTGCTCTTGGCCACAGCCGATTTCCCCTGAGATCAGCAGCGGCAAGCGTGCGGCCGCAAAACGTCGCGCAAGCAGCGCCGCGCTGCGGCTGAGAAATGGAAAATCCAGATACGACGAGAACTCTTTCGGTTCAGCTGCGTCGGATGGGAGGCTCGGTCTGTGAAACGCGGCTCGTTGGGTCAACAGCCGCCCGACTTTTTCATGCAGCTCGTAGGGGTTGAACGGCTTTGTCAGACACCCAATCTCTACTCGATCATCGATCGCGCGGGCAATGGTCTTCGAATCGACGAGAAACAACACCGCGAACGGCAACTGAGCGGCAAAGCGCAGCAGCGCCGCCGCCTCGGTCCCCAGCTGCGGTGTCACGCCGAGGATGAGCAGATCGATTTCCTCACGCCCGGCAACAAAGGGAATTTCCCGTGCAGCGAGGGGACGCTTTACGACGGCAAATTCCCTTCCAAGAATGAGCGCCAGCGTTTCTCGGACAACCTCCGATTCGTCAATGACTAAGATTCGCTTCATTCGCTTGAGCGCGTAGATTGTTGGCCGAACGACTCGGCTTGCCGACTGGAATATGGACGAAAAACGCGGTTCCTTTCCCCACCTTGCTTTCGACCGTGACGAAACCGCCATGCTCTTGCACGATCTGATGCGACACCGCTAACCCCAATCCGCTGCCTTCCTCTTTGCTGGTAAAGAAAGGATCAAAAATATGCTGCAAATTATCTTCAGGAATACCGACACCGGTGTCGCGAACCTCGACCTGCACGAATTCTCCGGAAGGTTCAGTGCCGGCTCTTGAAATAGCGCGGGTCGAGATGTTGATCGATCCACCTGCCTGCATGGCCTGGATGGCGTTCAGAATGAGGTTCATAAATACCTGTTTCATCTGCTCTCTGTCAATCCAGACTTTCGGAAGACTTTCGCCGAAGTCGCGCAAAATTTCAACGCCCTTTTCCTTTGCCTGGGTCTCCAAAATACGAGCGATATTCTCGATCACGTCGCCGATGTTTTCCGGGGCAACATTGGGTTTGGATGGGCGAGCAAAACTCAAAAGGTCGTTAATTAGCCCGCAAATCCGATCAACTTCCTTCAGGGCGAGCCCCTGAAATCCCTCACGGAACTCGGCGTCGTCATAGCGCTCGGGCAGCAGTTGGGTAAAAGTCCGGATCGCCACCAATGGATTGCGAATCTCATGTGCTAACCCAGCGGTCAGCAGCCCCAACGATGACAGTCGATCCGCCCGCCGCAGAGTATCCTGGGACTGTTTCAGATTCTCGTACAGGCGCGCATTTTCGAGCGCGATAGCGGCCTGGTTTGCAAGCGTTGAAAGAAGTTCTAAGTCCTCGCTGGAATAGATAGTTTGGTCTTCCTTTTGACCGAGATTAAGAATTCCAATGAGCCTCTCCTGCGAAATGATAGGTAAGCTAAGCTCGGCCTCCAGCTTGGCCATCGTATCGATCGTATGGGGAGTGTCGGGACCGACCGGTACCCATTCAAGTTCTTCTTTAACGATCCCTTCCCGTCTACGTTGAAGAAGTTGAACCAAAGGGCCGTCCTTGGACAAAAAAACCCCTTCAGACGGATCAAAATCCAACCCGACGAAAGCTTCCAATCGATAAATTCCGTTTGTTTCGTTTTTAAGCAACAAAGAGACTTTGTCGACACCAAGCGATTTGCCAATCGTTTGGACGAGGCTATTTGACAGAGCTCTGATGTCAACAATCGATACCATGTCTCGACTTGATCGGAGTACCGTTTCTCGGAAATCGGATCTCTTTTTAAAGAGCGCTCGCTCAAGCGCGTCTTCGGTTTTGAACCGAATCTTGGGGAATAAGAAACCGACAACCGTCAGCAAGAGTAGTGTTACGACCGAGAAGGAATAACTGATGCTTCCGAAGATAACATACTGGCTGATCACCACGACCGCGTAACAGGGCACCAACAACCCGAGCAGGAGTAGGGCGTAAATCAGCCCCTTTCTCAATACGACGCCTATATCCATCAATCGATACCGTGCGATGGCGTACGCAATGGGAAACGTATAGAAGTAAGTCAGCGGTGCGCCGAAGGGAGGAATGGGCGCTTGAATGATCGGCAAGAACGAAGTGCCTCCACCGAGGAAGCCGATCAAGCTGGCAAAAATCACGTATTTCAGTTGATTTTTCTTAACCGGTAAATCGCTGATGCGATAATGCGCAACCAGCTTTAGAAGTCCGTACGTCGGCACCAGAACAAAGGCCAAAAAATGCAAGAGGTAAATCTTCGATGGGATTTCATAGTATCCAAGAGCCGGATCCAACCGAACACCTGCAGTGAAATGACCACTAAACAATAGAACGTACTCGACTGCGGCGACCGAGTAAGCTCCACCCAACTCTAACCGATGGGCGTCTTCCTCGTTTAGGAGCGACAAGCTAAAATGTAGGTAAAAGGGCGGGATCAGGATCGCGCCGAGATAAATTACATAGACACATTGATCTGCAACAACAAGGGTGGGAGCGATCGCGATCAAAAAACGGCCAAGATGCCAGACGCTCGTCGCGAGGCACAAAAGCAACCATGCTCGTCTCGTGATCGATCGCGACTCTCCACGAAAAAAAACGAAGAGTCCCGCAGTGATCGTGAAGACGGCACCGACGATGAAGTTGAGCGCGTACAAAGAAACTATCTTTCAAACTTCCTAATTACACAGGCGGCGTTGTACCCACCGAAGCCCGTAGAATTTGACACGATCGTTCGCAATGCTTGCTCCCGCCCTTGCAGCGGAACATAGTCCAAATCACACTCGGGATCGGGTTCGCGAAGGTTCAGGGTCGGGTGGATATATTGCTTTTCCAGCATTAGAAGGCAGGCGACAAACTCAAGGGCGCCGGCGGCTCCCAGCGTGTGTCCGATAAGCGACTTTGTCGAACTGATTGGCAAACGACGCGCATGCTCTCCAAACGCTTGGATGATCGCAAGCGTTTCCACTTTATCGTTGGACGAGGATGCGGTGCCGTGCGCATTATAATAATCAACGTCCTCCGGCGTCACTCTGCCGTCGGCCAAGGCATTAGTAATTGCTCGGGCCGCAAATTGAGCGCACGGCAACGGCTGCAAAACGTGATAACTATCGAACGTTGAGCCATAGCCGATGATCTCGCCATAAATATGCGCGCCGCGAGCTAACGCATGATCGAGTTCCTCCAAAACAACCATTGCGGCGCCTTCGGCAATCACGGTTCCGTTGCGGTCCCGACTGAATGGTCGGCAGGCGCTTTGCGGCGTATCATTGTCAGTGGATAACAAACCCACCGTGGAGAATGTAGAAACCACCAGTGGCGTTATCGGCGCCTCCGCTGCTCCCGTGACCGCCACATCAATTTGACCAGACCGAATTTTGTGGAAAGCCTCTCCGACGGCCGTCGTGCCTGAGGCGCACGCTGTGGTAACCGTTTGGACATCCCCGTGAATTCCAAAATTCAACGCAATTTGAGTCGCGCAGCTGCTAGGGATTACATTGGTATTAAAATATGGAGAGATACGTCGCGAGCCCTTTTCAACAAAGATTTTATGAGTGCGTTCCGCATGGGCTAGCGCACCCACCGAGGTTGCAATCAAGACGGCAACGTCCTCTATGGCGCCGCTGCGGAGCGCACCTTCCAGGCCAGAGTCATCGATCGCTTCTTTCGCCGCCGCCAACCCCAATAAAGCGAATCGGTCGATCTTTCGCACAATCGCATGGGGAAAAAAGTCATGACCGTCAAAGTTGCCGATTTCACCAGCGATTCGGACCGCGAAGCTTTCAGCGTTAAACAGCGTGATTGGTCCTATACCGCATCGGTTGGACCGAATCCCTTGCCAAAACTCCTCCTTACCAATACCGATAGATGATAGAATTCCCGCCCCGGTGACAACTACACGTCGAGGAATCGGTCCTTTCATATAGATGCTCCAACGCGAAATCCAATGGGGAAAAAGCGCGGCACTCGGCGCATATAATCAGCAAACGGCGCCTTTATTGCCTCCAATAAAGCTCGCTCCTCTAACACGACGCGCAAGTATAGGCATGGCCAATACAGCAGCATCGCGACACCCGCGCCGAGGAACGAATTAACCATGAGCGGAAATCCCACCACCTCCACCGCGTTGCTAAGATAGTAAGGATTGCGAACAAAGAAATACGGGCCATCGCTGATCAGAGGATGATCTCTTCGAATTTCAATGTGAATGCTATGGTAGACGCCAAGAGTTTTTACTGAATAAAAACGGCCGATCGCCGCAGCGACTACAACGATGATGGCGATACAATTCATCGCGGTGAATCGTGGCGGAAGAACCCCTACCTCGTGCCAAGCCGCCAAAAATACGGCACAGTGTGCACCGACTAAAAGATATAAAGTATAAGCCGCTACCACTTCGCCCTGCACCTTGTCTCGCTTTCTGAAGGTCTCCAATAGTCTCGCGGCTCCGTACACCAAGAGGGCGCCGAATAGAATGTTCCTCACCGCATTGCCTATCGGGCTTTGTCGTCTACCGTTCGCATGTTTGAATTGCGTTCGAGCCAAGCGTCGATAATCTTCCGCTTGAACCGCCACTGATTGCCGACTTTGAATGCAGGAAGTTTCCGCTTCGTAACCAGACGATAGACGGTGAACTTGTCGACCTTTAAGTAAGCGGCGACTTGTTCAATCGTCAATAATTTTTCTTGCATCGTTAGATCTCATATGGCAAACTTTGGCAGTTTTTAGCAAAGCTATACATAAGTTGCAACTGAAATGTCACAAGGGATACCAAATGGCTAGAAAAATAAGCCTTTTCACCTCGTTTTGTCTGGTCAAAATAGTGATTATCCTTTGCCATGGGACGCCAAGCGCAATTGCAGGGGGATATATTATCCCGCACCAAACGGCGCGAGGCCTCGCTTTATCAAACGCGTTAATAGCCGGCGTGGACGATGCTTCAGCCACGTACTACAACCCAGGTGCATTGGGCGAAATCGCTGGAAACAATCTGATGATCAATGGGGTCTATATAAATGCTGTCAACAGCGTCGAAAACAGCGGGCGAAAGGCTGTCAATAAACACGACGATAATTTTATCGCG
>JBLMXG010000212.1:0-5409 GCA_050257635.1 Chloroflexota bacterium | reverse complement strand
CGGCGGCAATCGATTTTCCGGTCATTTTCACTGTGCCATCTGGGGTCTGCGCAACAGCGCGCCCCACCGGTGTGAAAAACAACACTGTTCCAACCATCGCGAGTGCCACGAATATACGCTTCATTTTTTCGTCCCTCCGTTTCCAATTGATACCGATTAGGGCTCGACGACCTCTGTTCATCAGCAAAGCCTTCGACTACCTTGCTTGCTTTGCTTTGAGCTCGTTGAGCTCCCTCTGTTGCCTCTCGATTTCAGCCTGTTGCGCCTGAATCTGCCGTTGAGTTGCATCATCCTGCTTCTGCCGAGCCTGCATCTGGTCGCCGATGAGCGCGCCGCCGAGGAGACCCACGGCGGCACCGATACCGGCGCCGGCGCCGGCGTTTCCGGTGGCGCTGCCAATAATCGCGCCCAAGCCGGCGCCACCAAGCGTGCCGATCGCCGCGCCTTTTTCCCTGGTCGTCAGCGGCTCAGAGCAACCAAATAACGAGACTGCAAAAATAAGTGCCGCCACGATTTTAATGGGTTCCTTCATGGAAATTTCCTCCATAGTTAATCCTGCTCGAAGGCGCTGGGAGCGATCGCATCGCGACGTTACTTCCCGGTTCCAACTTTGATCCGTTGCGGATTCAACTGCTGAACCAGTGTAACCATAGCCTCGGCAAAGTATTCCTTCGTATTCGCCCGACAAATCTTTTCGAGCTGCGCTTTCAAATCGTCTATGTTCGTGTTTCCCGCGACATCGTAGGTATCGGCCACGTAAAGATCGTGCGCGGTGAGAAAGCCGGCGATCCAGTGTTCGACGACCTTATCGACGATTTCGTAGAGCTCGTCCTTGGTGTAGCGCGGGTACTGCTGTTCCAGCGCGTCGAGCTTTTTCTCTCTAAACTTGACGTAGTCGCCGCAGGTTTTCTGCCCTAGTCCATAGGCGAAGTAACGGTTATTGCTATCGATGGCGTAAAGCGTCGAACTCGCAAACACGAGACTCAGCGCAACCAACAAGACGGCGCGCGCCGATCGAAAAATATTCCGATGCATTTCAATTCACCTCCGTTTAAGACTGTAATTCCATGTCTCAAGCCAACACGGCGCTTCACCCTCGGCGCTTGGACGGGAACCCAACTCCCGGGGGCATTTTTTACCTCAAGAGCATGGCGCTATGGTGCTTTGATAACTCTTTTTCTTTCCATCGCACCAAGCCTTTGCGAATGTATTCAGGGTTAAACTCTAAAACGCTACAAATGTTTTCAAAGCCGAACACCCAATCGTCGCTCGCTTCGAAAAACCATCTCAACGCATCATCGAAAAGCTGTTTCCTTTTTCCGTACCGCGCCGAGTAATTTTCCTGAAAGTTGCAGAGAGCATCCTCCAAGACGGCTAACATGAGTCTCTTCTCCGGTTCGAGGGTCGTCTTGCACCGGCGATCTTCGAAGAACTGCGTCACCAATACTGCATCCGGCTGGAAAAGGGCGGCAGGCTGTTCCCCTACAGCGATGCTCGCTCGTTCGGCGGGCAATGGAGAATTCTCCGTTTGAGGTTCCGTGCCGAGCTCTGTTAAGACAACATTGTATGCATGTGCTTCTCTCTCGCCGGCTTTTTGATCGCTCGGCATCCGACTCACGGTCGTTTCCTCAAAGGATTTCACTAAGGCAACCACGGCCTCCGTACTAATGGTCGACACTTGCGCTTCCTCCTTCAGATAGTGAGAAGAGCATCAGCACGACTCGTGCCACGAACATGGAGCAGACGAACGCGAGAAAAATCATCGGTCGCAGCGCGATCATGGCAGCAAAATCTGTCAGGCCTGAAAATTAGATTTCCTAAATTTCTCATGGCTGCGAAACCCGTCTCAAATTAGCAGCCTCATTCGCGGTGATCCCGTGCATCGTGTCCTTTCGGATTAGCGTCCGAGGTTGCCACAATGTTGTGGAAGCACTGTCTCCCAGGGCATGGCTTTCCCGGAAACGACCCCCAATAAT
Organism: Chloroflexota bacterium; assembly: GCA_050257635.1. Taxonomy (GTDB): domain Bacteria; phylum Desulfobacterota; class Binatia; order UBA9968; family UBA9968; genus DP-20. The sequence goes on along the minus strand of JBLMXG010000212.1, from coordinate 3,433 downwards.
TATGGAGAGATTCCTAGCGGATGGATGAAATGCTGTATATTGGACCTTGGTCCAATACGAGAAGCCGGCGTTTTACGCCGCAATTAAACAATCGAAGCGCGAAAGTGCGCGGAGGGTCGGGGTTGCGAAGTCGGACAGTTCAAAACCGATATAAAATATACAGATTCGCTATCTTGGTTCCCAAGATGATCAGCGCACCTTTATGCGCTCGAACAAAATTCGTTTGACCTCTTGAATGGTCTCCGGATTTCCCTGCGTCGAATGGCTGGAACGAACGATTTTTTCCGAGGCCACGCCATCGATGTGCGCGCTGGAATATTTGACGACACCATCGTCTCCTTCCTGCGGTGGCCCGTCTCCCTGGACCGCGATAATCGAGTGCGCCACGACCCCGTTGGCAATGGGAATTGCAGCCAAGGACTGGATGAAACGGTTGTTCGGGTTCATGTTGGTAATGCTGGTCGGGATCCCCGTGAAAGGGCCGAGCAAAGCACCCTGCTTCTGCAGCGTTAATATATCGAAACTCATCTTTGTAAAACGGCCAGGCAAGTTGACCAACCAGGACGCCAGGTTACCGAGGAAACCGAGGGCTTGATAACTGCCATGGTGGGGCGTGGCGATGAAGATGACTTCCTTAACGAACGGAAGGGGTTTGAAGATCAAACCGCGCGTCAGCAGATCCCGCGTATCAGAGCTGACGTCGAGCTGATCGGGAGAAACGCTAAAGGGCCAAAGTTTCATGTCGCTGTCGATCACGGTCATTTTCGTAAGCAAACCGCCCTGGCTGTGGCCGGCGACGACCAGGCTCTTTAATCCCGGATCGGTTCCCGCGGGATCGAGATCTTTCACCAGATTCACCAAGGCGTCGCGCAACAGCAGCGCCGAATAGGCAATGGGATTGCCGGTGTTGTACATGAAAAGCCAGATCTCATAGTTCTGCCAAAACCGCGGGTCGTTCTCTAACTCATTAACCAGCTCCGCCCAGCGTGCTGGGCTCGACGCGGTTCCGTGCACCAGCACCAGCGGCGTGCGTCCCCTACGGTGCGGATGAAGCAAGAAAAGACCCCGGCGCAGATTTCCTTCGCCCACGGTAAAATCGCCCGAGCGAAACCCTGCAATCTCGAAATCCCAAATCGGCGCGTCCTCTAAAGTCAGTGCCAGCGCAGTTGTCGTTTCGTACTCGATAGGAACGTCAATACCCGAAACCTTCACGGTTCGCGCCGCATCCGGAGTGTAAAACTCCAGCTTGCCTCTTAATTTCCCTGACGCCAATGCGCCTCGGGGATCGTCGAGCCGGAGAAATGCCGTCACCGGCACCCTCAGCCTCGGCGGAATATGCTCGGTCTCTTTAGTCACAGTCTCGCTCGACGGCTCGAGAGAGGCGGCAAGGGCCGCACCGATCCCCGGAATGCGATAGCGATTGCGCAGACCGCGTATTTCGATATCGACCGCAGGAACAAAATTCTCCAGTCGATAGCCTGCCCAGATGAGATCTTTCTCGTCGAATTCAACGGCAAGCTCACCGAACGGCAGTTTGAAAGTCCCGCCTCTCGGCACCGGCTGGCCGTTGATCATCGCGGCGCGCGCGAGTGCCTGATTGTACATATCCGCCGCCCATCTGAACCGCGGATCGAGGTACTTGGGCGGCGTTCCGTGTTCTCCCGGAAGCAGAAAAGAATACGCGTACACGGCCGCGGCCAAATAATAAGATGGACCGCCGCCGTTCTCGGCATGGGCAAAAGAAAGCTCCGCCAACGCGAAAAGACGATCCTCATCACCATTGGGGGCCAATCCGGCGTGCATTTCGGCAAGCGCTTTCTCGGGATCATCCTGGTAAGCCTGGTAGAGATTGAGATTCATCAGCTCGCGCGCGGAAAACGAGCTCGGCTTCTCCTCGGAAAGAATATTCGCGGTAAGCGACTGGTAGCCGGTGCGCTGGTCGACGTACTGTACGCCAATGGGCGTAGCGCAACCCGCGGCAAGAAGGAGCAACGCCAGCGCACAGCAAAACAAACCGATCGAATTGCATGCTAGCGACGGCTTATTCTTTTTGGCGATTGCGAGCATTAGACTTCTATCGCCCCATACGCCGGTCGTAGGCGCGTGATATTCTCCGCGCCAATCCAGGATCAGACCCCTTTGGTCCTCTGGCGCTCATCTCCACCCGAACGTTGCCGTCGGCTTGGCTTCGCAGGCTGATCGTTACTTCTTGATCGCCCCTGAAACCCCGGATCACTCCGCTCGCTCGATCTTCGGACAAGATCTGAACGCCTTCGTCTTGTGCTGCCGCCACCGCTGCGCTCCAAGAACGATCAAAGGTGCTCGGCGACGGCGCTGGAGCCGGCTCGTAAACGACGCATCCCGACACGATCCCCAACCCTGCAATTGCGATAACCGCAACCACGGCGTGCCGCCAAAGCAACTCTGCACACCAAAACTTAAGCGTCCCTCGATGCGGGATTCTCGCCAAGAACCCGCTCAGCCGCGGTCTCTCCGCGGCGATGGCGCACTTAGGAATAGGCCATCGGATCGAATGCGAGAGTAGATGGGTCAATAGATCCTCCTCGCTTTGCGCACTTGGTCCGCTCTAATCCAACCTTGTTCAGCAAAAAACTCCGACAAGTAGCGCGCCACTTGATCACCGCTGGCCGCGGCCATGCGAGCGACATCCGACTTGTAGTTCTTCACCCCTGAGACTGTCGCATTGGCGGCGACCATCCCAGCCGTGATGCCGCCCTGGGCCACTGCTCCCGCGCCCAACATGGGCGCCGCGCCCGGCAGCGCGGCACTCTCCGATTGTGTCGTGAATTCCAGCAATTTGCGGGCTTGCGGTGCCTGGTAGACTTGAACCTGGGTCTGCACGGCGGACGCGCCGGAACCAAAGCCAATCACCAGACGGTGGAGCGGATTCCCCTCGTCGACGGTCAAGAACTGGCCGTCGATCACCAGGTCGTTGCCCGCAGCCCTCGTTCCACGCGCAACCCGCTCGACGACAAATCCGAGAGGCTTGAGGGCGTCGATCATTTCTTCGGCAAGGGCATCTTTCACCTCCTGCGCGAGCAGCCGTTCGCGTTCGGCCGCGTTTTTGATCGTCGGCTTCTGGCGCATGATGCCTTGATATTCTTTGACTTCTTGCTCGCTTACCGCGAAGTCATAGACGAGAATGCGGCTGGGTCGAGGCAGGCGTTTCTCGGCGGTGAGCGCCGTGCTGCGAACTCCGGTTTGGCCGCACGCCGCAACAGAGCCGGCCAACACCGCCGCAACCAAAATCCACAAAACATTACGCGCCATTGCATTCTCCCCGGCTCAGTGTTTTATGCATCGTTCAGTTGTTCAATCGACTCCACGAGCTTCGACGGCAATTCCGCGCGGAAACTTTTTAGCGCAGCGGCAAGAACCTTTCTATTGCGCTTTGTTTCAATAGCGCGAACCA
>JBLMXG010000211.1:0-17400 GCA_050257635.1 Chloroflexota bacterium | reverse complement strand
GATCGACGAACAATTCGCGAAGCAGGAAAAAATTTACCGCAGACGGGGCGGCGCCGGCAGCTACGTCACGAACCGAGGGCTGTCGGATTACGCGGAGGTTCTACCCCACGATTTCTGCAATGCGGTCGGCAAGCTCGGCAGCTCGGACCGATGGCTGGATATCGGCGCGGGCGAGGGACAGGCCATAGTCGACTACTACGCACCGCGAGCCGATGGGGCGTCGGCTGAAAAGTGCGGCGGGTCCGGGTCCAAGGCGCGCACAGTCGCGATCTCCATAGAGGATCGCCGGACGGACAAATGGAAAAAGCGTGCCGCGAGCCTCGGCGATCACCGCATGCGGTATCTTTCCGGCAAACACCTGCGGCACTATTCAAGCGAGGAGCTTGGAAAATTCCAGATCGTCACCGACGTCTACGGCGGCTTCACTTACACTGAAAATTTGTCCCGCTTCGTGGAAAAGGTGCTGAGCTTGCTGGAGATCGGCGGCGCCTTCTATACCGTGCTGCCGGCCGTGCACTTGGAGGATGGCACGGACAAGCTCGGCACTTGGTATAGGACCGAACTGGTCGATGCCGCCAGCCGGCCGGTAAAAGTGTGCTCCTGGCTCAAGCGGACCTCCTGCACAAAAGTCACCTGCGAGTCGATGCCCGATGCGGACGAGCCCACGCAGTTGATAAAAATTCGCAAGGTTTGCAGTGACGTCTCGGTCCCGAGCACAAACCTTGTGGAGTACATCGCCGGGGCTCCACCTGGGCGGCGATTCCAATTGGCGCCGTAGGGTGAGTCCTGGCGCGCTGTTTGGCACGGACGATCTGCGCATGCGCGTCGCGGCTTAACCCGCAGTCGGTACCGATCGTTCGCCTCTGCACCGGAGATAAACGGTCGCGCCTAGCACTCACGCTTCGGATTGATTCTTCCCAGTACTGTTTGTCAGGTGATCGCACCAGGGCGCTTGAAGCTTGCGCCGTTCAAAACGTCCAGGCTATTCTCGCGACCCGTTGGCAGTTCAGCCGTTCAACGAGTTAGGCTCGTATCCCGTCAAAATTTGCCGGGCGTTTAGCCGTTCCGCTCGGTTCAAGTCATTGCCAAGAGGCAGGCGTCGAACCTCCCGGTCCATTCGGCAACCGCGGCAGAGATTTGCGGTCAGCGAACTGCCTGTTAGTGTATGATTTGTGGTGCGTTGTAGAGATGAATTCCGACTCCATTAGTTTGCAGGGAAAAGCCGTCCAGGCGCCTGTTCGCGGTGCCGATCTGAACAGTTTGGAACGGGCCCGGCTGCTCGTCGCCAGTAAGTTTTCCGACGATGAACGCGCCCGCGGCTCTATGGATCGCGGCGCGGAAGCCGCTGGGCTACTGGGCAAGCTGGGCATGGATGCCGATACCCTAGCCGCCGCCTTGCTGCTTCCCCTGGTCGAGGTGGCTGCGCTCGATCCGGCGGCGATCGAGAAAGGCATCGGCGTCGAGGTTGCCCGCCTGACTCAAGGGGCGCTTCGTCTCGCCGCTCTTAAAGACCTGCGCAAACCCGCAACCGAGACTCTACAGGCGAATCGTCTGCGCCAGATGCTCTTGACGATCGCGGAGGATCCGCGGGTCGTGCTCGTGAGCCTGGCCCACCAGCTCGCTACTCTGCGCGCCGCCGAGAAGGCCCCGGAACAGACACGACGCGCTCTCGGTCAGGAAACCCTAGAGGTTTTTGCTCCACTGGCGAATCGGCTGGGCGTCTGGCAGCTCAAGCAAGAGCTCGAAGACTTCGCTTTTCGATACCAGCAGCCGGAGATCTATCAGCGCATCTCAGAGGGGCTCGACCGCCGGCACGCGGACCGTGGACGTTACATTGCGCAGGTCGTTGCGCGCTTGCGCGAAGAATTGAGTCGCGCCGGTATCAGCGCCGAGATCAGCGGCCGTCCCAAGCATGTCTACAGCGTTTGGAACAAGATGCGCGAAAAAAGCCTCGACCTGAGCAATGTCTTCGATGTCCTGGGTTTTCGAATCCTGGTGAACGACGTGAGCGACTGTTATGCGGCGCTCGGCGTGGTGCACGGGCTGTGGGAACCCATTATGGATACGTTCGACGACTACATTGCCAAACCCAAGCCCAACGGCTACCAGTCGCTGCACTCAGCAGTGATAGGTCCGGAGGGAGTAACAATGGAGGTGCAAATCCGGACCTTCGCCATGCACCGCCATGCCGATCTCGGGGTGGCGGCTCACTGGCAATATAAGGAGGGGCTGCCAAGACGCATCGCATGGTCGCGCGGCTTTCTCGAAACCGCGCACAGCACGAGAGGCGGCAGTGACCTTATCGAGCGCTTCAAGCAAGCGGCTTTTCAGGATCGGATCTACGTGCTCACGCCGCGGGGCCATATCATCGACCTGCCGGCTGCCGCCACGCCGCTCGACTTTGCCTACGCGGTTCACACCGAGGTTGGGCACCGGTGCCGCGGCGCCAAGGTTGATGGCGTCATGGTTCCGCTTACGAAGACTCTTGCGAGCGGCCAGCAGGTCGATATCCTGACGGCGCGGGAAGGCCGCCCTAGCCGCGACTGGCTGAATCCCAACCTCGGTTACTTGAACACCGCCTCTGCGCGCGCGAAGGTTCGTCGCTGGCTGAAGCAGCAGGATCATGAAGCCCATGTAGCCCAGGGCCGCGCGGTACTGGAGCGTGAGCACAAGCGGTTGGGTCTGAGCGAGATCAACATTGCCGAGCTCGCCAAACGCTTCAAGATGCGGCGGGCCGAGGACCTGCTCGCAGCACTTGGGTCCGGTCAGATCAGCAGTTGGCGGCTCGGTCAGGCACTGGGCATCCAGATTCCTCCTCAAGCGCCGAGCACTCCGGCGTCATCGCCTCCAACACCTTCGCCTTCGCGGGTCGGCCTGCTCGTGCACGGCACGAGCAACGTTCTGACCAGAATGGCAGGCTGTTGCAGGCCCGTGCCAGGCGAGCCTATAGGCGGCTACGTCACCGCGCAGGGAGGCGGCATCTCGATTCACCGGCGCGATTGTCCGAATCTGAAGCTGCTCGCGGCGCTACGGCCTCACAAACTGGTGGACGTTGCCTGGGGCGAAACGAAAGCGCAGCGCCGTACCCCTGGGGAAAAGGAGCGAAAAGCGGACGCGGATTGATCGGACTGAGCAGGACGCGGTTAGCGACTTGGTTGCAATCTCCGGCGCGGAACTTTTAGCGCATCCGGGTTGGCGACGCGGCTGGGTTCGCCGCGAAAATAATTCAAAATGTTCTCCACTGACATGGCGGCGGCGCGGCGAAACGTTTCCCTGGTTTGCCATGCCATATGCGGCGTCAGAACGGTTCGCGGCGCGTCGAGCATCGGGTCGGTCATCGAGACAGGCAACGGATCGCACAAATCCATCGCAGCTCCGGCCAATCGGCCTGCCTTGAGGGCGTCGGCTAGATCTTGGCGATTGATAACGCCGGCGCGCGAAATATCGACCAGCAGCGCGGTCGGTTTCATAAGGGCCAAGCGCGCTGCGTTGACAAAGTTATCCGATAGCGCGCTGTAACGCAGATGGACAGACAGTATATCGGAACTGTCAAAGAGCTCTTTTTCGCTGACGAATCGAGCATGGGCTGCGGCGGCGCGCTCGGCCGTGAGGGTGGGTCCCCAAGCGATCAAGTTCACGTCGAAAGCCGCCATCCGAGCCGCCACGGCGCTGCCGATGCGGCCCAAGCCTAAAATTCCGAAGTTCTTGCCGGCGAGATTGAATCCGGTAACCGGCTCCCAGCTCCGCCGGCGCAACGCGCTGTCCGCACCGACGATATGACGTGCCAGGGTGAGAACGAGCGCGCATACATAATCGGCCACCGCAACGGTCGAGACCGCGGGAGTATTCGCAACCAGAATGCCCAATCTGGTCGCGGCTTCCATATCGAGGCGATGAGGGCCCGTCGAAGCGATCATCTCCAGCGCGGGCAGTTGACTCAGAGTCGCTTCATCGAGGGCGACTCTGCCGCGCAATTCCAACACCGCGCGGGCACCGCGCAATCGGCGGACGAGGATTTCTCGGGGCGGATCCAACTCGTTGAATATTTCGATCGAGCCGATAGCTTCTAACCTGTTCAACTCACCGCTTTTTTCGATCTCGCCTTCGAGATCGCCGCAAACGACGATGTCGGCCATGGCATTTCTTATATTGATCTTGTTCGAACCGTTCAAGCCGTTCCATGGTTCGGCAGGATCGCCATGAGCGGCTCAAAATTCCGCGTGTTCCTTCGGAGAATTCGAAGTTAAGAGAATTTTCGCGCTGGCGGGTTCTGGTTTCCGGCTTCTAGTAGAGAGAGTGAAGGGCGATTGCAATAATCGTAACAACCGCCCTTCCGTGTCGTCTATGCAACCATCACGTCGATGATCGCCGGCTTGCCGCTTCGGTTGGCTTCGAGGCCGCGCTTCAGCGCGTCCTGGAGTTTCTCCGGATCGGTCACCTGCTCGCCGTAGCCGCCGACAGATTCGGCGACCTTGACGAAGTCGGGCGCGTTGATATGGGTGCCGTGGTAGAGATCGATTTCCGCCGCGATCCCGTCCGGATACATTTTCTGGTGCATGCCCTGCATCGCGGCGTATTTCTTGTTGTTGAAGATGACCGTCAAAATCGGCAGCTTGTAATCGCGCGCCGCCCCGAGGCAGCCGAGCGCCGGGTTGTAGAGGAATGCGCCGTCGCCGATCAAGGTTACGACCTGCCGTTCCGGCTTGCCGAGCTTGATGCCCAGCGAAAGACCCAACCCTTGTCCGAGGCCGCCCTGGCGAGTGAACAAGCTCTGCGGCTTGTTCCATACGAGGTGCTGGCGAAGAAGGCCGGTGTGAGTGGTGACCTCGTCGATGTAGATCGCGTCGTCGGGCATCACCGCGTTCAATGACGCGCACAGCCACACCGGATCGATCGGCGTCTTCTTGCGCGCCGCCGCCTGCGCCGCATTCCTCTTCTCGACGAGCGCGTCGTGCGCTGCGGCGAGCTCTTTTCGTCTTGCCTCCACCACGGTCTTATCGACAGTAGCCGCCGCGGCCAAATCGCGCAGCGTCTGGGCGACGTTGCCTTCCAGATAGATGTCGGCCTGATGGCTCTGGTAGACCATCGCCGAGTTGTGCGGCGCTTCATCCACAATGGCGATCACGGCTTTGGGCGGGCGGTTGCTCGGCGGATACCAAGGGGCACGCGCCCGCACAACGATCGCCAAGTCCATGTCGTTCCAGAACGGCTTGATCTCGGTGCCCTGATAGAGCGGATGATCTTTAGGGAAGTTGGCGAACAGAGCGCCCGGCTTTTCGACCACCGGCAGAGCGAACTTCTCGCACAGTGCGACCAAAGCTTCCCAGGTTTCGACCTCCTGGCCGGCGCCTTCGGTGAGGACGAGCGGGCGCTTCGCCTTGGAGAGCTGAGCGGCGAGCTTTTCGATGTCCTCAGGCGCGGTCAGCATGCGCGGCGCCGGCGGCACCGTGCGAGGATTGGCCGGGGGCGTCCAGCCGGCCATCAGCGTTTCCGTAGATACAGAGAGGTACGTAGGGCCGGTCGGTTGGCGCTGCGCCAACTCGCCGGCGCGGATGATGCTTTCATAGAGCGTGTAGACGCTGCCCGCGACCGAGGAGTACTTGACGATGGAATCGACCAAGTTGGTCGTGCCGCCGACGATGCTCAAGTTGTTCAACCACTGGGCGCCCGGATCGAACTCCGGCTGCTCGCCGTAAGTCATCGACTCTCCGGAGATCACCACCATGGGGACTCCGGCGACGAAGGCGCCGTGCATGCCCATGGCGCCCTGCAGCAAGCCGGCGCCTGCATGCAGCAACACGCCCTGCATTTTCCCGGTGGCCAAGGTGTAGCCCGCGGCCATGTCGACCGCCAGAGTTTCGTGCCACACATCCAGGAGCTTGGGGCCCTCCTTTTTGCGGTGGATCTGGTCGGCCATGGCTTCCCAGACCGGCGCCCATTCGGTGCCCGGCGAGGACAGAATATATTCGACCCCGAGCTTGCGGAATGCTTCGACTATGGCTGTGCCGCCATCGAATTGATTTTTCTTCATGCTTGGTCTCCCTGAAGAGGTATCCTGTGATGTGTATTATCTCACGCCTGGAGGCGCAAGACCCTGGCGAGCTGTTCACAAAGAAATTTCTCTTGCAAAGGCGCTAAGGCGCAAAGAAAATTTCTTAAACCTGGAGTCCTTGCTCAGGGCATACTTGGCGTCTTGGCGAGAGCTATCTCCGATTCCGACGAGCCTGTGAATCTGCGCGTTAAGTGCAGCATTGTGAGCTGGAGGAACGCAAATTCCCGATCCAAAAAATTCGCGACTCACGAAAAGCAAAAAAACCGCCGCTCGCTAAACGCGCCCTCATCCCAGTCCATAAAACACCCGCGGATTGTCTTCGACAATCTTCTTGTGCTGCGCGGCGCTGATGCCGCCGTCCTCTTTTAGCGTTGTCAGCGCATCCAATTCCGTTGAAGAATCGGCATGGCCGTAGTCGGTGCCGATCATTAGCGTGTTCTCGCCCATGCAGCTCTTGATCAAGTACGGCACGTCGTCGCCGATCTGACAGGTGACGAAGATGCCGCAGCGTTCAAGCAAATCGTCGGGTAAGCGGCTGTCCACTCGGTCCAATCGCCGGTGCAGCTCGTAAATGACCCAGGGCACCCATGAAGCCGCCGTCTCGATGAAGCCGAAGCGGAGTTTGGGAAACAATTTGGGAATGCCGCAATTGATGAGGCGGAACATCGCGCCGACGTTGAAAATTCTGTACTGGTTAAAAAAGTCGCGGCTGCCGTCGGGATTGGCCATCATGTCTACCGCTGCGGCGCTGCCGTTGGATTGGTGCAACCCGATGCAGAAATTCATTTTCTCGGCTTGCTCGTACAAAGGAAAGAAATAAGGATCACTGATCTGGCGCGCGCCTTCGAGCGGCCGCATGAAGATCCCGCACGCGCCATTGTCCTTGGCAAATTTCAACTGGTCCAACGCGTCGGGCATGCTGAGCAGCGACAAGTTCGCCATCCAGCGTAAACGACCCTTGCTCTGTTTCCACACATCCGCCATCCAGCGATTGTAAGCGCCGCACAACGCCACCTCGGTATCGGCGCGTTCCGTCACCTGATCGAGAAAAATACTTGTATAAAGAACCTGAATATCGATCCCCAAGGCATCCATATGCTTGATGCGCGCACTCACATCGGCCAGATCGCGCGTCGCCATTTCGGTCGACATATCCCGGCCGATCTCAGCCGATTTTTTGTCGAGATCGGCTTTGCTGAAAGTGAAACGGAACAGGCCACGGATCTTTCCGTCGATCACCCAGTGCGCTTTTTGGCTCTCACCCTCGGGCTTGAATAACATCGGACGAAACTTTTGTTCCGACGCGGTGAGGTAGTCCCATGTCAGCGGGCTTTCGACTACATGAGCGTCAGCATCTATCCAACCCATAACGCAACTCCATAACCCGATTTTGGAAATTAGATTGAATACCCCGGACGGGCGAAACATGTTTCGCCCCTACCATTTTGCCTGATGCCTATTACCTTGTTAGCGAAACACCGCGACTCGATCGCTGTCAACACCTTCAGCCGAGTTATCGGCCGCTCTGTTTATTCACCCAGTTGAGAATAACCCGATTTGTCTCCTCCGGTGCCTGCCAGAAAAAGCCGTGCGATTGGCCGTCCAAGACTTTCATCTCCGCTTCAGGAATTCGTTCGGCAAGAACTTTGGATTGCGCGATATGGTTGCTGCCGACGGTGTCGGCTTCGCCGATGAGAACCAAAGTCGGCGCCTTCACATCGCCGAGACGGTGCGTGCCTTCGAAATTGTGGCGCGCCATGCAGAGATGGATAAACTCGGGCAGCTTCGCGTGGGTCGCCCAGGCGAGTTCATAAAACTCTTCCACCTTGTCGCGGTGGCGCTCGCGATAGTCCTTGGTGAAAAAAGTGTCGGACTCGACGATCTCGTCATAGATAAACTTTTCGAAGCCCATCTCGACAAGATCCAATACCAGCCGATGCGGCAAGCCAGGGATACAATCCGAGCCAGGCCGTGCCGCCGGTCCCGAGCCGCTGGCGGCCATGATCAAGCTCCTGACCCTCCCCGGAAAGTTCTGCGCCAGCGACAGCGCGATGCGGCCGCCCATCGAGTGACCGATCAAATGCGCCGAGGCAAGACTCAAATGGTCCATCAAAGCAACGATGTCCAGCGCCATCTGCTCGATGGTGTAAACCGCTTGAGACGCCACCGATCGCCCGCAACCGCGCGGATCATGAAAAATCAGCCGCAGTGAATCCGCCAGCGGCATTTGCGACGGCTTCCAGACTTCGCCGGAGTAGGCGGTGGACGGCACGAAGATTAGCGGCTCGCCTTGGCCGTGGGATTCGTAGTAAAGATCGACACCAGTCGGCAGTTTGATATTGGGCATGGTTCAAACACCTCGCCTTCACCCATGAATTTGGGACAAGCAATAGCCCTCGAAGCAAAACGTCATCCTGAGCCCAGGGCGAAGGATCTGCTTTTCCAAAAAATCACCAGGTCGAACGTTTTACTGAACCCCCCGGCTCGAAGCCAGGAGGTTCTGATTTTGTCGACTGGAAGTCGACTCCGATTTCCGTCATTCCGGTGTATACCGGAATCCAGGGCTCTTTGAGTCCGAACCCAGAACGAACCTGGATGGCATTTGCCGGCATGACAAACTTTCACTTCGCCCGAAGCATGCCCTAAGGCCTCTCGAAGCGGCGAGGGATTTCAACCATCCTCGAAGGGACATCAAGCACAAAACAGATCCTTCGTCACTCCGTTCCTCAGGATGACATACAGTGCCCGATGGAGCTTTCCTCGGCTTTCATCTTAACGCCGTACTCTTGTAGAACCCCTCTTTTTCCAACTGACTGACGAAACGCGCGTCGATAAAATCATCCGGTTTGGCGTTCTTTGCCTTCGGCTCCGTTGGAATCAATTCGCCGATGATGGTTTCCATCCCCTTGCGCGTGACGTAGGGCACGTTTTCGATATAAGCACGCGCCTCGCCGTAAGTGGCTTCGAGAATATCCGGATCTTTGATCCGCGCATACTTTTGAATCGCGCGGATGCCCGCCGCTTTATTCGCTTTGAGGAACTGCACCCCTTCGCTATAGCCGCGAATGAAGCGCCGCGTCATTCCCTCGTTGGCTTTGACAAACGACCGCGTCGAACCGATCGCCACCGAAACATATTCCGGCCCATCTTTGCTCAGGTCGATCAATTCGCTAAGACCGGCTTTGCGCGCGCGAAAATTGGTCGGCGGAGACAGTGCGCCGGCATCGATCTGTCCGGCGACGACCGCTGCAAAAATATTCGGCACGTCGACCAACTGAAGCAGTTGGTACTGCCCCGGCTTGAGACCGAATTTGTTCATCACCCAGAGCGTCACGCTATGGGTCGAAGAGCCGAGTCGGGTTATGCCGATCTTTTTTCCTTTAAGCTCGTTGAAGTTTTTGATTTCCGGCCGCGCCATGAACGAAAAGACCAAACGATTGGCCACTCCTGCCAGGATAACCACGTCGGCGCCCTTCAGCGCCGCCGTCACCGAGTTGCGCCCGTCCATGTAAGAATATTGAATCTCGCCCGCGAGCATCACCTGTATCGCGCGCGAGGTCGACGGAATATGGACGAGCTCGACCTCCAGGCCGTTTTTTCTAAAGAGACCTTCCTCTTGAGCCACCCAGGTGCCGCTCATGTTGCTGGCAAAAGACGTCCACGCCACGCGGGCCTTCATTTGCGACCACGACGCGGCCGCATGCGACAACGCTACGAGAGCGACGGCAAAACCAACGATAACCGATTTCATGCTTTATTGGTCCTTTCCACTTGCCGCTCCATAGCACAATCATCCCTCGGCGGTCGAGACCATGTCACGGGCGAAACCGCTTGCGTGCGCGGTTTGTCGTGTCATAGTGTTTCGCCGAGTGCGGACGAAGTGAAGGATTCGCGCCCACGGGGGTCAACTTATGAAACGTGCTTTGCTCTTGGCACTATCGTTATCCTGCCTATGCGCCGCCCCCGCTTTGGCCGCCGACCGGCTGCGCATCGCCTACAGCTCGATCAGCGCCGCCTACACCGGCATATGGGTTGCCCATGACGCCGGCTTTTTCGCCAGAGAAGGGCTGGAAGATCAGATCATTTTCATTCCCAGCGCCACGCAATTGGCTCAGGTTCTAGTCGCCGGCGATGTCGACATCGCTTCTCTCGGCGGCGGCCCGGTGATGGCCGCGTCCTTAAGCGGCGCTGATTTGAAGGTGATCGGCAATAACGTCAACAAGTTGATTTTTTCTATCCACAGTAAACCCGAAGTCAAAACCCTCGAAGAGCTGCGCGGTAAACGCATCGCCGTCAGCCGCTTTGGCTCGAGCTCCGACGTCGCGGCGCGCGCGGCTCTCAGAAAACACCATATGGACCCGGCCAAAGACGTGATTTTGCTACAGTTGGGCACGATGTCGAATATGTTCGGCGCGCTCAAATCGGGCGCGGTCGAGGCATCCGTCGTTTCGCCGCCGACACAGTTTCTCTCCGAGAAGCTGGGCTTCAAAGAGATCGTCAGCATAACCGACATGAATCTCGCCTACCCTAATCCGTCGATGGCGGTGTCCGGCGAATTCATTCGCAAGAAACCCGATTTGATCGACCGCTTTATGCGCGCCTACGTGCGCGCCATGTATCGTGCGCGTACCGATAAGGCGGGAACCATCAAGACCCTGGCCAAATACACCACCGTTGCGGACCCGGCCATACTGGATCGCGCCTACGATTTTTACATGAGCACAGTTCTCGAACGCGCTCCTTACATCAATCTGGAGGGTATGCAAAACGCGCTTAACGACGTCGCGAGAACCGTCCCGGCGGCGAAAACCGCCAAGCCGGAACAATTCGTCGACCTGCGGTTCCTCGATAGAATCGAGAAAAGCGGCCTGCTCAAGGAGCTTTACAAATAGAGCCTGTAAAGGAAGCTCTCATCACGAAGAGCACGAAGGCCACGAAGGAATTCAGCAAAACGAATCCTATTCCTTCCCCCGCCGCCAGGGGAAGGTTAGGATAGGGGTAAAAGCGATTGACACAGGGTGGGCAATTCGAAACGAACTTTAATTCGGCAACCAGCACACCGAGGCGATCTCGCTCAGCTCCCTTCTCAGCTTGGTCCACGATCCGCCCCCGTCGTCGCTGCGGTAAAGATAGCCGTAGCGGCTCGCCGCGAAAAAAATGCTCGGATCGTCCGAATTCGTGCCGAACGTCCACATCGTCGAGTTCGGCTCCACCGGCAGCGGCAGAAGTTTCCAGCTCTTGCAGAAATCTTCGGTTTGCGCGATTGCGCCCGAAGTCCCCGGCGTAAAATCGCCGAAGCTTAACAGAATTCTCTTCGCATCTGCAGGATCGACGGCGATGCCGCGCAGATAGTTTTCTTTGCGCGGATATTCCCACGGCAAATTTTTCTGCATGTCGCGCGGTTCCCAGTTTACGCCGTTGTCCTGGCTCGCGTAAATCTCGCGATTGGCGACAATGAAGACAGTCTTCGGCGGGCCGGCGGTGACGGCGACGTTGTGGATGTCACGCCGTCCGGTCACCTCCACGATGCTCCAGGTCTCGCCGCCGTCGCTGCTGTGGCGCGCGCCGTCGACTTCGAGCCCGGCCCAAATATGACTCGGCTCGACCGGGTCCACGGCGATCCCGGTAAATCGTGGCGTCCCGACCGCCTCGCACTCCGTGGCGACCTCGACCGGCCGTTTCTCCCAGCTTCGGCCGCCGTCCTTCGAGCGAAAGATCATCGCCGGCGTCGGCGTGCCAGTGCCGGCGAACATATTGTCCGAATTGACCGGATCGAAGGCGATCACCCAAACATAATGGCCGTTGAGCGCCGAGTCGACGTATTGCCAGTTCGCGCCCCTATCGTCACTGCGATAGAGGCCCTTTTCCGTGCTGGCGAAAAGAATGTTGTGCTGCTTTGGATGCATAACGATGCAGCGGACGGAAGCTTCATAGGCGAAGCCGCGCCTCGGCCCGATGCGCGCCCAAGTCTGTCCATTATCTTCACTGCGCATGATGCTCTGGCCCACAGTCCCGACGATTATCGTCACATCCCGCATAAGGCCTCCGAATTCGGTCTAAACGATTTGAACGAGTTGAACCGTTTGAATATATGGAACCCCGAAATCCACGTCATCCGTATTTCCGCTCGTGCCTTTCGCCTCTAGCCTCGCGCCTAAATATTTACTCGGTGCATATCCCGGCTGCGCGGCCCCGCCACCGCCTCCGGTCGAAAAATCGCATCGAGCCGGGCTAAATCCTCTTTCGTCAATTGGATCTCCGTGGACCCGATGTTCTCTTCGAGGTGCCTGCGCGTTTTGTTGCTGGGGATTGGAATAATATCCTTGCCCTGAGCCATCAGCCAAGCCAATGCTAATTGCGCCGGCGTTGCGCCCTTCTCCTTGGCCATCTCTTCAAACCGAGCAAGAAGTTTGAGATTGGTCTCAAGGTTGGCGGTCTGGAAACGCGGGTGATTGCTCCGGCCGTCGCCGTCGGACATGTCTTTTGGACCGTGCACGACGCCGGCGAAAAAGCCGCGCCCAAGCGGCGAATAGGCCATGAAGCCCATGTCAAATTCTCGGCACGCCGCGATGTTGCCGCTCTCGGGATCGCGCGACCAGAGCGAATATTCCATCTGCAGCGAAGCGATCGGATACACTTTACGCGCGCGCCGAATCGAGTTCGCGCTCGCTTCGGACAAACCGATATAGCGGGTAAGGCCGCGCTCGACGAGCCGCGCCATCGCTCTCACCGACTCTTCGACCGGAATATTTGGATCGACCCGCGACATGCAAAAGAAATCGAGCGCATCGACGCCGAGCCGCCTGACGCTTTGCTCGCAGTTCTGCGTCAGATATTCCGGCGAGCTGCCGCTGCGCATGCCGCTCGCGTCCGGCGCCCGCGGGCTGCCCGATTTGGAGTGAATGATAATACGCTCACGCCGGCCCTTGAGCGCTTTGGCGATCAATTCATGATTGTGCCCATTACCATAACTCGCCGAGGTATCGATAAAGTTGATACCGAGATCGAAAGCTTTGTGCAGCGTGGCGATGGATTCGTTGTCGTCCGCCGGCCCATAGACTCCCGACATACTCATGCAGCCGAGCGCCAAGCGCGAAACTTTAAACTCCGTGGTTCCGAATTGTACGTATTCCATGAATTCCTCCGTCCGCGCCACAGTTACCGCAGGTTCAAGGAGCAAGTCAAACTTTCGCAGCAACGACCGGCAGCGTTCGAGTTGCAGGGACGGGTTTCAAACCCGCTTACCGGACGCAGGTTTATTTGCATAACCCAAAATCCAGGAATTCCGTAGGGGCGTATGGCATACGCCCTTTCTGGCTGCCGGCCTCCACCGGCTCGACGGGTGAGTCGCGCAAGGTTTTAGCCTCTCGAATAGGACGCTAAAACTGTTTCACCGCCGGCATCACTTTCTCCGCGAACAACCGCATCGACGGCAGAACTTTTTCCTGGGGCAAGCTACCGGAAGCGATGTTGAGCATGAGCTGCTCGGGATGAATGGCGTCGAGGTAGAATTTGATTTTCTCGACGCAGTCTTCCGGTATTCCCCACACGGCCATTACGTTCGGCCATTCCGCAGCGACGGCGGCCCGGGCTTTATCCGGCGTGTGGAGCTTTTCAAAGGCTTCTCTCGAAGTGCTTTTGGTCGTGTAGGTTTGGAGCTGTTCAGTTTGAACCGGGCGGCTCAATCTGCCGCGCAAAAACACTTCGGCCTGGCTCGATAACGCCAGCGCGCCGTTTTCTATCGCTTCTTCTCTGTCCCGGGCAACATGGAGATGAATTCCCAGAACCACATCGCTTTTCGATGGGGACGGTAGATTTTCTCGGTAGGTCTCGGTCAAGCCGCGCACGAGGTCGAAAGGAATGCCAAGGTAGCCCGGTTGCACCAACCCTTGGCCGATCTTGCCGGCGAAGCTTGCGCTCGCCGGCGTGGTCGCCGCCGCCGTATAAATCGGCGGGTGCGGCTGCTGCACCGGCGCTGGGCTCAATTTAAAATCGCGTAGCTGCCAGAAATCGCCATCGAGTTTTTCGATGTATTCGCCCTTGAAAATCTCCACCAGCATGCGGATGCCTTCCTCGAATCGCGCCGTGCTCTCGGCCGGGTCCACCCCGAGGCGGCTGATGACCCAGGGATGGCCACGACCGATGCCGACCATGATCCTGCCGGCAGTCAACAAGTCGGCCGCCGCCACTTCGCTCGCCAGCATGGCCGGGTGATGCACCGGCATGCTGGTAATGCCGGTGAGAAAGCGAATCCGTCTGGCGCGCTGCGCCGCCGCGACGTAAAGTCCCAGTGGAAAAGGCGAGCAGGAAAACAAATCCTTGCCGTAGCTCTCCGTGATCGAAAAGAAATCGTAACCCAGCTCGTCGGCGAGCAAAATCTGCTCGAAGACCTCACCGTAGGCCTGTTGTTCCGTCTTGCCGGGATACGAAAACTCTGTGAACAACCCGATCTTCATCTTCTCCCGAGCGACTTGAACTTCTTCAACGGCTTGAACGATTGGAACGAAATTTTTAAGCCCCGATCACCATCGTCGTCCCCACGCTGTTGGGCACAAACGCGTCGGCAAACTCCCGCGCGATGAGATGTGTCGCTTTCCAGCCGGTGCAGTGCTGCGGCACGATGATGCTTGGATTGAATTCCTTCAGCGCCGACACAGTCGGCGTGATGATCGGCTCGAAGATCGGCCCAGTGAGGTGAAAGCCGCCGATCACCGCATGAATTTGATTGACTCCGGTCAGGTCGCGCGCGCATTTCAGAGTATTCACCACGCCGGCGTGGCCGCAGCCTGTCAGCACAACGAGGCCTTTGTCTTTGACGTTGATAACAATCGCCTGGTCGTCGTGAATCCAGGGATCGGGCTGCCACCGGCCATCGATCAACGCTACTTGGCGTGGGCTGCCTTTTTCGAACGGCGTTGTGCGCGGGATCTGCCCCGTGACCAGCGCCCGCCCGCCGATCAACATGGTCGGTCCGCGCTCTTCGATGACCTCGACATCTTCCGATTCCAGATCCTTCTTGCTCGGCGGAATATGCTCGGATTCATGCCCATCCGGTTGAACGTTCTTTCGCTTCAGATAGGCATCGGGATGGAGCACGATCGGCACCCGCGGCCGGCCGTAGCGTTTGATAAATCCCATCAAGCCGCGGGTATGATCGGTATGCCCGTGGCTTAAAACGACCGCGTGCAGCTCGTTGCCCTTGACTTCGAGGACGTCCATGTTGTGCAAGACGCCATCGACGGTCACGCCGGTGTCGAACAGAAACGAGTCCTTGTCGCCGCCTTCGTAGGTAGTCACGAGCATCGATACGCCATGTTCGGCGCGGAGCTGCGGTTTGCTATGGGCATCCCGCCCCCGTTTCAACCGCTTGGCAACCGGCGTGCTTCCCATTAGCACATCTATGGAGTTGTCCATCACGCTCAGGATCTCGACCTTATCGACAGGCTTGAGCTCGATCATTCTCGTTCCCCCTATCCTCACTTCACTTCGTCGCGGAAGGGCTTCTTTAACATCCAGTTGACGATTCGTTCAACAGTCTCCGCTTCACGTCCGAAAAAGCCATGAGCGTTAAACGCATCGCATGGACCGGATTGAGACGCTTTGCCGCCGAACACAGTGACCAGCGGGTAGGTATCTGACAATTGCGCCGCGTCGCCGTAGGGCGTCACCTCACACTGATCGCCGACATGATGCACAAACAAAACCGGCGATTTGATTGAAGCGAGATCGAAGCCGCACAGACCGGGCCTGGGATCGATCGACTTAGGTACCGCTGGGCAAAACATCGATGCGGTCAAAACCACGCCGGCGCTGGCGCCGGTGAATCTTTCCCAAACGCAACGCCGGAAATCGAGGCGCGGCTCGCGCCGGCGACGAATAACGGGACTGCGGGAAAGCGCTCCGCCAAACCGTCGACCACTTTGCTAGGCCCCTGATTTCAAGAGCGTGCACGATATGGCGGGAACTATCCCGGGATGAAACGGTCCCGTTTCTAATCGCCCGCGTGCCGGGCAAACTCCGCCGAATCTTCGTTGGTGATTTGCAGTCGGAAGCCGCTTGGTTCTCTAAAATAAGTACCCAACTGTCCCGGGCGGCGCCCCTCGCGCTCCCCATGCTCGTCGCGCTCCTCGATCCCTGCGGCGTGGAGCTTATCGACGATGGCGTGAAAATTATCGTCGGTCACGGAAAATGCGAAGTGGCGCCCGCGGTACGTCGTCTGGGTCACCTCACTCAGCTCGTTCGCTTGATTGAGAATCACGAGCTGACCCGAGGGCACGGCCAGCGCCGCCATCTCGTTATGCCGTTCCTTCACTGCGGCGTTTAAGAACCGCTTGTAGAACTCGACACTGGCGTTCAAGTCGGTCGTATCGAAGTGGAGATGATGCAGTCGCGGTTTGCTTATTGCCGCCGCCTTGGCGATCTCGAAGAAATTACCTTCGCTGTCCTGGAAGACCACGCCGTCGCTCCAACAACAGCCCAGGCTGGATTCGTTTTTTATTTCTTTTATAAATGAGCTCGTTCGACGGATTTTTTCCACTACCCGGTCGTATTCGCCTACCGGGACCTCAAACGAATGGCGCGGGAAGGAATTGGCGCTCTCGCGCTTGGGCAGGATTGTTTTACCTTGGGAAAAAAGCCCCACATGGTTCTCGCCGAGCTTCATGAAGATGCGCGTCATGTTCGGCGAGTTTTCCGTCTTGAGCGTTCTGGCGCCGAGGACCTCGGTGTAAAATTTCTCCGCGCGATCCGGCTCCATCACCGCGACGACGAAATGATCCAAGTGCCGCACATCTCCGTTCGCCTTCGCTTCAGTGCTCATAACGATGCTCCTTTCTCGTAGATCGACCTTTGATATAAATCCTACTGCGATTCCGCGCCGGCCGCCTCCTCGGGGAAGACGACCATTCGCTCCTTGGGCAAGTGAATCTCCACCTTTCCGGCGAGCTTCTCGCAATCGGACGGCGCCTTGACCACCAGGATTGTGTTATTGACCTTCACTTCGGCAATCACTTGATCGCCCAGGAAATTCGAGCTGACGACGCTGCCATCGAGGCGGTTCTCGGCACCGGCGAAATCACCATCCAATTTCACGTCCTCCGGACGCACTCCCACGACCACATTTCCCTCATAGCGCCGCGGTGCCGCGGTTACAAGCGGACCGACTTCGCTGTCCAGCCGGCCTTCGCCGATCATCTTGCCGCGAATCCAATTGATCGAGCCGAAAAACTCGGCGACGAGCGTATTCGCCGGCGCGCGATAGAGTTGAAAGGGGTTGCCGATCTGCAAAATCCGCCCTTGCGACATGACCGCGATGCGATCGGCGAGCACCATTGCCTCGACTTGATCGT
>JBLMXG010000210.1:0-7826 GCA_050257635.1 Chloroflexota bacterium | reverse complement strand
TCGGCAATCTGTTGATTCAATTCCAGCTCGGTAACATGCCCGGCCATCTCGCGCGCAAAAGCATGAAGCTCTTTGCTGAGAGAGTCGCGCCGGCGCTGCGCCACGCATCGTTGCAGCAATTTACCAGAGAATTTCCTCATGCAAACATCGAACAATCGGCGGAGGCAATCCATTGAGCGGGCGAATCGTTGAAGTCAACAAGCGTAAGGTTCAAGTGCTGGAAAGCGGGAGCGGCGCGCCGCTGCTCTACCTCCACGGCTTTGCCGATGTACACTCGGTTAAAGAAAACTGGCTACCGTTTCATCAAACCCTCGCCAAAAATGCGCACGTCATCGCCCCGGCGCACCCCGGCTGCTCTCAGAGCGACGAAGACAACGACATTGATACCATCGAAGACGTGGTTTTCTCCTATCTCGATCTTTTCGATTCGCTGAAGCTGACGCAATTCGATCTCGTCGGTAGCTGTGTCGGGGGTTGGATCGCCGCCGAGCTCGCCGTGCGCCACCCGGAAAAGATCCGCAAGTTGGTTTTGATCGGCGCCACCGGTCTGTTCGTTCCGGGCGCGCTCATCGGCGATGTCTTCATGAACGCCCAGCCCGAGTACGGCTCGAGCTATGCGACGCTGCGAGAAATGCTTTTTTCTAGCGCCGACCAGCCGATGGCCCTGGAAATGTTTCCCGACGGCAAAGGCGACATCGACGATGAATTGCGCCGCTACCAGATGCTGCGCCTGGGCTCACGCATCGGCTTCAAACCGCCCTATTTCTACAACCACTCACTCAAGAATCGCCTACACAGAATTGCCTCGCCGACATCGGTCGTCTGGGGGGAGTGTGACCACATGGTCCCACGCGCCCACGGCGAAACCTACGCTGAGAGAATTCCTAATGCGAAACTAACGATTCTTCCCGGCGCCGGCCACAGCGTTCACGTGGAAAAGCCGGATGAGACGGCAACGCTGGTTTTGGAGTTTCTTACAAATTAGATTCGTCGTGGTTTATAACTCCGGGGACACCACGAAGTGGGTTTCGAACCTTCGTTCTCTAGTTTTTACGTAGTGACGGGCCACTCTTTACCCGACCGGCTATGCCACTCCGAAACGTTATCGCGCACAGCGTGACAACTTGATCTGTCCGAAATTGAAAGCGGAAGCAAAGAACTGTGACGATGTAAGTTGGAGAATAGCGACTAGCGCCTGTTCGCAAAAATGCTGGTCGGGGCTGAAATTTCAGTCCGTCTCTTGAACATGCGCACGCTAGTATCGCGAACAATACTCATTGAAAGATTTTCGGATCGTATCTCTCCGGCCCTGGTTTCATATTCAATCTGTATAGCCGGACCCTCTGACGTTGGCCGGCAGCTGTTGTCAATGCGCCGCAAGTGCACACGCTTCTTATCAATGTACTCGCCCACGGCGCGAAGTATTTCAGGAACACTCTCAAAGCGAATTTCCCCGTTTGACTGACCGCGGCGCGATCGACCTTCACGTTCGAGAATTTTGATGTTTTCAATCGAAAGCCGCAGTTCTACAAGACCTAGATAAGGCGGACTCGGGTCTCCGCATTGTAGGTGAAATTCGTCAGACTCGCTTGTTAACTGGAACACTTCAACCTGTCGGCTTTGCAATGCTTGACCGATGCACCGAAGGACGCTCACGTAATTGGAGACCGATAGCATTATACGACCTTAATGTTGACTGCTATCGCAATGCGAGGACACAAGCAAGCAGCGACACTCGACCGGGGAAAAAAGCTTGAAGAGCTCCGGGTGACCAACGATGAGTATGGCCTTGACCCAGTCCGTGATACCAAAGTTGCCTGTGCTGAGGTGAGGTTAAGAACATTGTGATTGCGAGGCATCCAAAATCGTTTGATCACATCCCCGTACGTATGCCGACCGTCTGACCTCTAATGATTGCCTATGGCCTGTGCTTTTCTTTGGTTTCCCGCTGGAACGAACCTTCTCAGCAGCAACGACCCCCACGGCGCAATCCCGGGAGTGACATGTGACGTGTCAACATGTCACTCAAATGACAAATTAAATCAGATCACCATAAAAGTTCTTACGGATTCTTAAGAAAATCAGCGCCTTGCCTTTAGATTGCCGAAGGCACTCGTTTTGCTTAGGTGGGTTCGGCAGACCGGTCAAAACAAATTCGGTTGCGCATGTCAATTGTAAAGAATCAATCAATAGGAGGAGATAAATGAACCAGTGGAAACGCCTTTGGCGGGAAGACACCGGACAGGGCCTTGTTGAGTATACGTTGGTTGTCGTTTTGGTCGCCTTAGTTTTTTGGATGGGAGTGAGAAATACAAATGTCGGACCAAGTCTGGCAAATGGTTGGTCCAGAGTGACTGCGTGCGTTACATCTCCGTTTTCATGTAGCGGTTAGTTCAATACTCAACCGTGGAGAGATCGACTTTGTTTGATTGGACCTCGCCTGGGATTAGTGACGGTCGCGTGTTCGCACGCAGATTTGACTAAACAGTCCCCTGCGCCAAACAGACGCCCTCGTCCGCTCTAAGCGAACTAATCCTGAAACGACGGCGGGAAACTCAAACTCAGTAGGCACAGTGGCGTTTGGAGTGACACATGAAGACAGAAAGCGCAAACAAAGAAATCATCGAACCAGGAAACGACCGAGACTTGGTTGAATCAAGTAATACATCCGCACCGAACGCCGAGAGCTTTGCGCATCAATTGCGCGCGCTCGGCCAGGCTCTGGAAAAATTCGCTTTGGCCGCCTTTGACTTGGAGAACGTAGGCGGAACCTACGAGGTGACCGGTAGAACCTATGTCGAGGACGGAAAGCTATCGTTTTCGAAACTTGTGCGCGAACTACTTTTTGCCAGATCATTTCAACGCACGGATAGTGCAAGCACAGCCACCCAAGTTGTTTTGCAGTTTTCGCCTCAGGATATTGAGTATTTCGACGTATGCGGCAAAGGCCGACGGCATGACGCCAACAAAATGCCCGACCCTTACAGTATCTCGCAAATCCTGCGTGGCGTCGGGTCCTATATCGATCATAAAAATGTTGCAAATCTGGTTGGCATCTCGCTAAAAGGAAAGCGGGTTACGACTACGTATCGGACCGCTTCTCAGAGTCTGGAGCGGGTGCAGGAAAGTCTCGAATACTATTATGAGTACTGGGTCAAAATGTACCTAGAGCGAAGCAATCGCCCAAAACCTCCAGATCCTAGCGATCCTACCGTTCACGTTACTTGGAAGGGCATACAGGTCGGTTAAGTAATGACGTGCCAAATGAATGGACGGCGAGGACGATATCATGCTGTTCTCCAACGTGCGCCTCAAGGATAAGCGCATCTCAAAGCTGACGCCCTGCCCAGCAGACAAGTTAGCTAACGACTCAGGGAAGGAACCACTGCTCATGATCCTCGGGATTTCTCCGAGAATCTCGTGTGACCGTTGCGTTGCGACCCAAAAACGCTGACCCGAATTTTACATGACCGAATATGGCAGTTTCGCTGATGCTGCCGAGCCGCTTCACTGACGTCCTGGGATTGAACCGATTGAAGCTCCAACTCGATTCTCGACTGCTGACGCCACGAATCGATTCACAATTCATGTTACTTTCCCCAAAGTTTCCTTATGAACCCTTCCTCGTCCAGCCGTTTCAAGTAACGGCCGTTGACGTAATTTTTTGCGTCGATGCCTCTGGCTTTGGGGTTGCTCTCAGCGATTTGATCGACTACGGCCTGCATCGCCGTGACGGATGGATATGGCACCGGTTCGAGTTGTTTGACAAAGTAATCGTAGCCTTCCGCCACCGACTTTAGATTGCTCACTCGGGTAAATTGAGCCAATGCTTTTATGGAATAGTCGCGCTCGGTCTTAAGGATCTTGATCGCTTCGAGATAGGCGCGCAGGAAGTTCGTCACTTTGCTCTCCTGCCCGTCGAGAAATCGTCTGCTGCCGAGCAGGCCGGTGTTGAAGAACGGAATATCCATCTTGACCGAATCCGCCAGCACAAAGAGTTTGAGCCGCTCCGCTTCGAGGCCAAAGGGAGCGTTCGCCACCGTACCATCGATGTTGCCCGACTTAATCGCGGCAATACGCGATGGCTCATCGCCGATCTGCAAGATGCTCGCTTCTTTGACCGGATCAATGCCGAGACGCTTGAGCATGGCGCGCATACCGAAGTCGGCCGACGAGCCATAGCGGCTGACGCCGAACTTTTTCCCTTTCAATTGTTCTACGCTTTTGATCTCGGGGCGTGTGATCAGTTGGTAGTTGAGTTTGTCGAGCAGCCCGGCAAAGTAAACGATGTCCGCGCCTTGGAGATTGGCCGCCACTCCCGGAGCGCCGCTCAACTGCGAGAGATCAAGATTGCCGGAGATTAGTACATGAATATTGGTCGAGCCGCCGGGAATATAAATCGTCTCGACGTCCAAGCCGTACTTGGCAAACAAACCCCGATCCTTGGCGATGTGCATGAGGCCCGATTGCAGACTGATCGAGCCCTGGCCGACGCGCAGCTTATCCTGCGCTTCGGCATGGCTGGCCAAACAATAAAAGCCCATTAGCGACAGAATGAAAATAATGTTCTTCATAGCGCCCTAGTAGCACATGGGCCTCGCGCACGGCAACGGCAATCTGCCGGCACAGGCGGCGGGCATTCATTGCAGCTGTGAACGTTGATCAATCCGGCACACTGTGCGATGTTCGATGAAAATACGTTGCGCAAGGAGGTTCTTATGGCCGACGTCACCGTGAAGGCTCTCAAGAACGGACCCTACGAAGTGGGCGGCGGCGCCAAGGTGTTGGACCATACGGGCAAGGAGTATGCGCAAAGCGCCATTAACCCGATCTACCTTTGCCGCTGCGGTCACTCGAAGAATAAACCCTTCTGCGATGGCAGTCACAAGGACATTGGGTTCAGAGCCGAGGAGACCGTAAAGTGATTTGTCATCCAAACCCCATTACTCCGGCACTTGATCACTCTAGCGGTGATGGTTTTACCCGTTGGAGTGATAGAGTGCCGGTGTGCTGGAATAAACCAAGGTCAGATTCAAGTTACGGCAAATGATTGGAGGGAACGCATGCAAGATCGAGTTACCATCGTGACAGGCGGTGCCAAGGGAATCGGCCGCCATGCCGCCCGCACGCTCGCGAAAGCGGGGGCGAAAATCGTGCTCGCCGATACTGACGTCGAGCGCATGCACAAGACGCTCGCTGAAATTCGGCAGATCACGGATCAAGCCGTCGCAGTGCCCACCGATGTGCGCGATGATAAGGACGTGCGCCGCCTTATGCACGAAGCGATGAATCGCTTCGGCCAGATCGACGCCTTGATCAACGACGCCGGCATCGTGCCGCATTTTAACTGGGGCATCCCGCGCTGGCCGCGCGTGCGTTTCTTGAGCAAAGATTTTTGGGACAGCGTCATTCAGACCAATCTCGGCGGCACGTTCCTATGCACTAAGTACGCCGTGCCGTTCATGGAAGAGCGCCGTTCGGGAAACATCGTCAACCTCTGGGGCGGCGGGCGGCCGGAAAACCACGGCGCTTCCCCCTACGTCGTCAGCAAGGACGCGATCCGCACCTTTACCCGCTTCGTCGCCGAAGAGGAGCGCGAATGGAACGTCTGTGTCGTTGCCTTCAGCCCGAAACAAGCCATCGCTACCGAAGACGCGCCTGAAGAAGCGCGCAAGCGCTTGCCCGGCCCGGAAAGTCTCGGCAACGGTTTCGTCCTTGCTGCTCAAGCGGGCATGGAGATGACCGGTAAAACCGTCGAACATAGAGACGGAAAATTGGTGGCGGTGGATTAGCGTTTTTCTGAGTTTATGTGCTTCCCGGGCCTGAAAAGGTTCTCTGCGACGCTCGCGGCGGCGGTGTCGCACTCCCCCACTCCCAGCCAATTTTCATTTGACCTCGACGCGCGAGTTTTGTAATTACTACGCTCCAGGAGGTGACCCATGATTGCAATAATCGATCAAATGAAGGAACTCGTAAACAATGCGTTGGCTAACGGCTGTCCGTGTATTCTCGCGACGGTTTCCGGCGACGGCGAGCCCGATATCGGTTACAAAGGCAGCATGATGGTTTTCGACGACCAGTCCCTTGCCTACTGGGAACGCACCAAGCGCCAGCATATGAAGAATGTCAAAGAGAACCCGCGCGTGGTGGTGCTGTTCCGCGATACAAAAAGCAAAGCTGCCTGGCGTTTTCATGGCACGGCGACCATGTACGAAGACGGACCGCTCCGCGAGCAAGTCATGGCCCGCACCGTAAAGGAAGAACTCGACAAGGATCCAGAACGCAAAGGGGCCGCCGTGGTAATTCGCCTGGATAAAATTACCAATATGGGCGGACAGGTTCTGCAGAGCCGCTGATCCGCTTGACTCGAAAGTTTCTGCTCCGGCCTCGCGACCCATCCGTGCGCGCTGCGCAGGCGAGCGCAAGGAGAACCGGCGCGCTTCTCGACCCTCACTATATAGATTAGAGGGTCAAAAAGTGCCGTACTGCGGAAGGCAGGCAGTCTGATTCAGTGGGCCATTGGCGCGCGGCGCCAACTCAGTAGCGGCGATACACTCCTTCAAAGAACAATGCCACCATTTCCACGGCGACGCGGGCGCAGTATTCGAGCGGCCAGCCGGCCCGCTCGTTGCCGTAGCCGTCTTCCAGCGCCTTTTGCAAGATGATCTGGTTGGTGTTGCTGTGCTCGCCGAGGTCGGCTTCTTCATGAATGCGGAAATATTTCATCTCTTCGGCGCCGACACCGTACTTCGGCAGTGCCGCGCGGAAATCTTGCGAGATAAAGCCGAAAACTTCTTCCTCCAGGTGGACGGCATAGCATTCCGCCAGAGGCACGTCGATCCACGAGCGCACAAAGAAATCCACTAGGCCACGCGCCTCGGGAATCAACTCGGCTTCGATCATCTGTTGCGGCTCTACGCCGAGCGCCCGCCCGAGCGCCGGTAGCATGCGCGCATGGCCGCCGATGCCGGGGGTGGTGAACTCCTCGCCGATTTTCTGAGCGATGAGGTCTTCGCATTCCGGGTGACGCTTAAAAAAGCCGACGAACTGATGGTAAGCCGTGGCCATGCCGGTGTTCACTTCCACCGCAAAAGTATACCAGTTGGTGACCCAGCCTCTGAGCTTGGTGCGCGGCAGCGTGCCGTCGCGCAGCTCGACGAAAAACGGTTGGTTTTTGATCGTCTTTTCATAGGTATCCATGACGACCTGGCGCAACGACGCAACTTCGTCCTTGGCTTCCTGAGAACTCAGTCTTACATGCTCAGCCATTCTATCGCATCTCCGTGTTCCCGTTCGTCTCGATATCCTGTCGCTGCCGGTTGACTCCGGTATTTGAAACTTGGAATTGCTCAGGCCGCCTTGAACACGATTTCCATCCGGCTTTGGACGCCACGCTTCCTCAGTTCCTCTTGGAACATGGCGCGGATGCGCGGATCTTCATCCTCGTATTCGATCTGGTCACCGCCTACTTTCACGCTTTCCGACGTCCCCCACTGCTTGCGCAAACCGGGGAATTTGCGGCTGCTAAACGGTTTGAGCGCAAGATAGCGCGCCGGCTCGCCGCCGATGTTGAAATGCTGATGGAACCAGCGCTCCGGCGGGACCAGCAGACTGCCGGCGCGCCAGTCGTAGCGTTTGATCTCATCGCCTTCGCGCCACACCATCGAGAAGCCCTCGCCTTTGAGGATGATCACGTGGGCGCCGGCGCCGTGGCGGTGCGCCTTTTTATACGTTCCCACCGGAAACTGAGAGATATGTGCCGACATGACGTTGTTCGCCATCTCGATCATCAACATCCGGCCGCCGGCACCCCTGTCCTTTCGTTC
>JBLMXG010000209.1:0-3489 GCA_050257635.1 Chloroflexota bacterium | reverse complement strand
GCGCCACCGATGTGGCGAAAGCCGCGGCCAGTATCGTGCTCACGAATCAAGGGTTGAGCGATGTGGTCGCCGCGGTGACGACCAGCCGCCGCATCTATCAGCGGATGCTCACTTACACTTTGAACAAGATCGTCAAGACTATCGAGATCGCGCTCTATCTGAGTCTCGGCATGATCTTGACCGGCACCTTCGTCATCACGCCGCTGCTGATCGTGCTGCTGTTGTTTACCAATGACTTTGTCACCATGTCGATCGCCACCGACCATGTTTCCTACTCGTCCAAACCGGACCGCTGGCGAATCCGCTCACTGGTGCTGACCGGCGGCGCATTGGCCGGGCTGATCCTGGTGCTGTCTTTCGCGGTATTTTTCGCGGCGCGGGATTTGCTCCGTTTGCCGTTGGCCCAGCTCCAGACGCTGGTTTTCTTGATGTTGGTATTCACCGGCCAGGGCAACGTCTATCTGGTGCGGGAAAGAAGCCATTTCTGGAATTCGCGGCCCAGCGGGTGGCTCATGATGAGCTCCTGCGCGGATATCGCGGTGGTGAGCTTGATGGCGACAAAGGGCATCCTCATGGCGGCGGTCAGTCCGGCGCTGATCGCCGGGCTGCTCGCTGCGGTTCTCGCTTATTTGACGCTGGTGGATTTTTTTAAAGTGCGAATATTCAGGCGTCTCGGCATGCCGTGATGGTCGATTGCTCGAAGGATCGCTGACCCCAGGCAGCAAGGAAACGATTATTGAAGTTGTGAGCAGTTGGCCCGGCGGTTCACGGCCGAACGCGAATTGTACGCTTTAATGCTAAACTGACTGAAAGGGAGGGCAATGCCGATGACTCAAAACGAAGCGCTGCGGCTGATCGCCGGGACGTTTGTCCTTTTAAGCCTCGCCCTGGGCTACTGGATTCATCCCGGCTGGTATTTGTTCACCGCTTTTGTCGGCTTGAATCTCTTGCAGTCCGCTTTCAGCAAGTGGTGCCCGATGATGTGGCTGCTGGACAAGCTGGGGCTCAAGGGCTGACGCGGGGCGCAGCACGGCAAAGCCGCGATGAAAGTAGGATGATCTCCCGCAAAGTGCCTCAAGAGCGATGAGTGAACCATCCGGCTGCCACAGGGTGCCAACGGCTGGCAGCGAGTGGCCGCGGTTGCCACCGAGCCCTTGACCGCCGATGAGCAGTGGCAGCCCCTGCCCGAAGCGAGAGTCGCGGCATTCCTGCAGGGCGAAAAGATTTATTAGGATCGCGGCGCGCGCCGAACATCGGCGCCGGACCAACTTCCGCGATGCGCCGCGGCTGGTTTCCCGGTCGTCTAACATCTCGACAGTCTGAACGTCGCCGGAACCCGAATAACTCTGCACCTTACTTAAAACGGCGCCGGTCCGGGCAAGCGAGACATCAGCCCCGCCGCTTGGACAATCAACTGTTTCTGAAAGCCGCTTCTAAGCGTTGGCGTGAGTTTCGAGGTCATCCTGCGGGGTAGAACTTACAAAACTGATCACGGTGAGCTGAAACTATTTCGTCGTCGGCCCGATCCGCCGCAGGGCCGCATCGTGCCGGCGCAGTTTCTTGAGGGCGACGGCCTCGATCTGGCGGATTCTTTCGCGCGTAATGCCGAAGACCTGTCCGGTTTCCTCCAGGGTATAATTCGACTTTTGCCGGATGCCGAAGCGCATGCAGATAATTCTTTCTTCACGGGGACTGAGGGTCGTCAAGATCCTTTGCATCTCTTCCTTGAACCTTGCATCCATCAAAAGCGCTTCGGGGTCGGCGGCGCGCTCATCGGTGATCATGTCCGCCAAGCAGTTGTCGCCGTCATCGCCCACGGGCGCATCGAGCGAGATCGGTTCTTTCACCAGTCTCAGAATCGCCTCAACTTTCGCTTCCGGTATCGCCATGTGCTCGGCGATCTCCGCCGCCGTGGGTTTGCGCCCGAGCTGACGCCCGAAACTGTCGATCGTGTGCTTCAATTTATTTGTCAGCTCGATCATGTGGACCGGGATGCGGATGGTGTGCGCATAATCCGCTACGGATCGCGTGACGGCCTGGCGGATCCACCAAGTAGCGTAGGTCGAGAAGCGATAACCGAGACGGTAATCGAATTTATCGACGGCGCGCATCAGACCGATATTGCCTTCTTGGATGAGGTCGAGATAGCTGAGCCCGTGACCGCAGTATTTCTTCGCGATCGCCGCCACCAGCCGAAGATTGGCCTGGATGAAGTTGTGCTTCGCTGCGGCGACCCGTGCCTTGTTGTCGACGATGGCGTTGACTTTACGCCCGAATTCGGCAATCGACATCCCGATAGTTTTTTCTACAGCGCGGACTTCTTGACGCACATGCGCCGGCGATCGAGAATGGTCCCGGAGTCTCTTTGTCGATTCATAGATCTCTTGGTACCGATCGATGATGGCGTCGATCTGCTGGGGGTTGAGATCGAGGGATTTGATTAGTTTGGCGATTTTCCGATGCCGTCGGTCGGTCTTAAGTTCGGGCGCGCATCGGCGAGCCGACGCTGTAGGTTTCTCCGGCGGCAAGGCGGCTACTTCGCCGTGGATTGCCAGCTTTTGGAGCTTTCTTATGCCGGCGTAAAAACGGGCCCGGAGAATTTTCTCGTCGATAATATGCTCTCCGGAACTCTCCACCTGCAGCTTGACGACGTCGCGCATATTCAATCGTCCGGCCGCGACCGTCTTGCCAAGTTCAAGCGCGCAGCGCAGCGCGACCAGCGACGAGAATGCTTCTTCGACGATCGCGGTTTCGCTTTCCTTGATCTGCTGCGCGAGGCGGATTTCCTCGCCGCGGCTCAGCAACGGAACCGAGCGTATCTCCCGAAGGTAACGAGCGATCGGGTCCAGTGCGGTGAGCCAGGAGTCGCTGTCGGCGTCGCTGTCCGGTTCCTCGATCGCCGAATCGTCGGGCAGCTCCGATTGGGCAACTTCGATATCGGTCTCAAGGAACGAGTCGTCATGCCAGCTTTCGCTCGCAAAGTGCGCCGCTATTGCCGGCTCGATACTTTTTTTCGTGCCGTCCAACTCTCGCGGGGAACTTTCCGAAGCGGACGCATTTTTTTCCGTCATTTTCTTCACCTTGCCATGTCAGCGGATACAATTTAACGGGCACTATCGCGTAACGAGCGGCACAATTAGACGGGCAGCACCTGACAGAGGGCTGGTGCCGTCGGTCCTTGACTGAAGAACGTTCCGGAAAAACGAATGCTGGACCGGTCTATTTGGTAGCGAGGGATATGTGCACTTCACAGTAGGTTGATTGAGTCAGATTGTCAACGTTAAACTGCGCCGAAAGCCATTTAAATCAGCCGACGATTTCCCCGCCATTCGATTAGATCGAAACGAGACGGGGAGTTGCGCGGCGCTTGGCAACCATGGTCAGAGTGGTTTTAGGGCTTGAGGGCGGTGAGGTAGCATCGATCAACGCGGAACATGTTGAGCAAATCTCAAATCGTAAATGACGGCGATTCCGTCATTTCGGGTCGGC
>JBLMXG010000208.1:0-4325 GCA_050257635.1 Chloroflexota bacterium | reverse complement strand
TGCGCCTCCGCGGTAAGTTGTCCGAATCTTGCTTCGACTCCGCAGTTCAGTCAGCACCCGGCCGTCCATATAATCGGGAGGGTCGATACCGAATTGGTCAAGAATTGTCGGCGCAAGGTCCAGGACGCTCGCCCCTTCGCAAACTGCCCCCCGGGGGACACCAGGACCTAGAGAGATCATGAAGGCGTTCGGCCGGTGGTTGCCCGTGTAGTAGGGCGCGACCGCGCATCCCGGCTCCTCGCTGCGCGCGGCTCCATATTTTGCCGTCAGTAGCTGAGTAGTGATCTTCGCGTCATCGTTCCAGTTGACGATGATATCCGGCATGTGGCTCCGACACGGACCATGATAGATGTCGTCGGTTTTGTAAACCGCACGCGCGGCAAGCGCGCCATTGACGGGATTGGTCATATCCTTGATGGTACGATAGATCTCTTCGCAAAGATCCTGATACTCCTTTCCCGGTTCTACGATTCCTTGAGGCTCGCGCCCCTTCAGGTTGATCCGGACATAGCCCTCATTAGAATTCTCGATCAGAAAAGCGCGCGTCTGACTCCACGAAATGCCCGCCGTCTTCCAGCGTAAACTGAGCTTCTCCTGTATGGAACGGGGCAGCAACGTTTTTGTGACTGCAATGCGCAGCCGCTCCGGAATCATATTGCGGACCGCGCTCAGAAAATCGGTTTGCGTTTGGTTAGGTCTGGCCGCACCGCCGGGCTTCTTGCTAGAGCTGCTATTATTTTCCGAATTATTTAAATTGGTATCGTTGAATAGCTTCATGCGGGTAAGCAAATCAGTAAGGATATGCGACCCGCTATAATTGGGGCCCATGCCATCACCCGAAACCAGGAAAACGGTAGTCGTGTCATCGATGCTCTGAAGGATTTCGCCAAGCGCTCTGTCGAGGGCCACATAAATTTCCCGTAGCGCATGCCGGAGCGCTCCCGCCCCTTCCCGAGGGTGTGTGAGGTAAGATGGATCGTGGAATTGCCAGAAATAATGTCCCGACGGATGCGACTCCGCAAACACCACCAAAAAAAGATCCCAATCTTCCCTATCCATCAGCCACTTCACCGCCTCGCTTTTTTTCGCCACACCAGCTAAGAGGCGCTGATGAAAACCGTGAAAATCCGACGGCGGCACCATGCCGACCGTGCTGTGGTCCTCGGCGGGGTAGCGTCCAAATCTATTTTCCAGATCCCGTTTCAATTTGTCCGGCGTAATGGTTGTCTCCCAAAAATGCGACCAGCTCCCCCAATCGACGATTTGGCTGCCGTTGAAGCTCTGAAGTGGACAGGTCAAGAATGCATCCATGATCACGCAGCGTTTGCCGCCATCGCTCAGGAGCTTCCAAAGAAACGGAAAGGGACTCCGATCCGGCCGCGGGCGTACAGGCCCTTGTTGGCCGGGACCTGTGACGTAGGCATGGTAGAGCCCGTGCTTATCCGGCGTGGTGCCGGTGAATATGGAAGGCCACGCCGACACGTGCACCGTTGAGGCCGTGGTTTCCATGCGCGCCCAGGTTCCCTGCGATTTCATGCGCGCCATGTTGGGCAGTAGGCCTTCCGCGCACCACTGCTCGACCAATTCGGTGTCCGCCGCATCCCACCCGATCACCAGCGTCTTGACCCGGTCCCTTTGATGACCGTTAACCGATGACTGCCGACCATCGCTATGATCATGACCGTCAACCGTCGCTCGTCGATCGTCAAGAACTCGACCGTCATGAACTTCGCAGATAGATACTTTACGCCCTTCCTGCGCCGACCGCATCGCCGCCTCGACCATGGCGAGAGTCCAAAAATTATCCTGCCCGCTCGTCTCCGCTTCCTTGTTCTGCAGAACGGCATCGCGGACCTGATTCAAGAGCGAGGTAGTCCCGGCGCGTGGATAGGGAAGCTCGTCGCCCTTGGGTACCGCAACGAGCTTTACGGGCAGAAAAAATCGCCAGCCCTTCTTGCGCCACCATACGCGCTTCCGATCGGTCCACAACGAGCCGTTCTCGCCCTCAATCAAAAGGCTGTATTCGTAACGATGCGACACCAAGGTGCCGAAGTAAGCGATCTGGAGGTTTCCCTCCATTTCGATCAACGCCTCCGTTGCCGCCCCGCTCCGATAAAGGCTTCCGGGCGGATTGAATATGCGGCCCGAAATGCTCACGGCGTTGCGACGAAACAGATAGCGAAAGCTGTCGAAATGATGGACCGCGATCTCCACCAGTTGAGGATGATCCATGTTCCCGACCCATGGGCCTTGCTCCGAAGGAGGCTGATTGCGGCGATCCACACACACAACCGTAGCAATGCCGCCTAGCCGGTCACCAGCGAGCCATTGCCTGACGGTTCGCTCCGCGGCGTAAAAACGATAGTTTTCCGCCACGATGATGTGTTTGCCGACGGCGCGCGCCTTCTGGATAACCTGGCGCGCGTCACTGAGCGTTGTGGCGAAAGGCTTTTCAATCAATACCGTGAGGCCCGATTCTAGTGCCTGGAGAGCGTGTTCCGGATGAAGAAAAGAAGGGCTGGTAATCAGCGCAACATCTGCAGGAGTCTCACGGAGCGCAACCTTTAAATCAGTGTGAAACTGGGCACGTGTTTGACCGACCAGTTTTCGGGCTTCATCCAGCGCTCTCGGGTCGTTATCTACAAAAGCGACAGAGGTGGCGTCCGGATAATCGCGAACAATTTCTAGCCAGTGGCGCCCACGAGAACCCGTGCCGATATGAATAATCCTTATAGCCATTTAACATCCTTAGCGCGGCAAAGCCGTAACAATTTTTACCACGAAGGCCGCGAAGGTCACGAAGTAAAAGAATAAATATTTGATTCCTTTGTGGTCTTCGTTCGTTTCGTGGTAAATGGTCTTTGTCGAAATTCGACAATTCAATATAGGCGCGCGAGAAAATTTGAACAGGGTCGAAGGCTTTTAACCATAGTCACGAAGACCCGAAAAAACGGGATTAAAGAACAAATCTCTTGATTCCCTTTCTCAGCACCTCAACATTAAAATTAATCAGCAAGCCAACTTTGACCCTGGCAAGTTTCATGTAGGTCAGAATCTGCGCCTCATGAACCTTGAGCAGTTGATCTACGCTCTTCAACTCGACGATCAACCGATCATCAATCAACAGGTCCATGCGGTATCCACAATTAAGCTTGATCTGTTTGTACTGAACCGGCAGCTCAACTTGAAGTCTAAATGGAAGGTTTCTCTGGTTGAGCTCGTAAGCCAAGCATTGTTGGTAAGTCGACTCCAGCAATCCAGGGCCGAGCTCCCGGTGAACTTCGAGCGCGCACCCAAGAACCTTGTTCGATAATTGATCAAAATTCACATCTTGTTTCGCGTTCCCTTCGTGCTCTTCGTGAGCTTCGTGGTGGTGAACACTCCGCTCGCACCTGCTAATGAGCGATTGTGGTCTCGTAGGGTCAATTGAAAGGTACTTCTTCTAAATCATCGGACGGACCAGCCAGACAGACAATGCGATAACCAGCAGCGTCACAAGCAAATAGGTGTAGTTGCTGAGCTTTGAGGGCCGATGGCCGATCGTGGTCTGCAAGCCGATAAGAACAAGGATAAGGAGAAACTTTAGCCCAAAAACCTGACCATATTTCGAGCTAAAAAACTGACCGGTTATGATGTTGTGCCATGTTACTCCACGATAGGAGAGCATAAACACACCAGTCACGGTAAGGATGAAAAGGCTTGGGCCTCCAATCCCATGAATCCTCTCAGCGAGCCGGGACATAAATCTGACGCTGACAGGATCCTCAAAGAGCATGGCGCCAAACCAAACGGCGACTGTAACGATGTGAATATAAACGGCCAAGAGGTAGAATACGTTCATCAAAATATCTCCAGCGGCCGCCCGTCCATATCTGAGGGCGGATTTATGCCTAAACGAGTTAGAACAGTTGGGGCGAGGTCGGCGATATGACCTCCCTGGATTTTTCCTCTTTTGCATTGAGGTCCTCTCACCGCCATAAAGCTGAGCGGATAATGCGTCCCGGTCCGGGGGTCGGCAGAGGCCTCGCTGATAAGGCCACAACGATCCGAGTAAACTTCACCTATTTCCGCCTCATCATTCCAGATCACCGTTAGATCCGGAAGATGATCGCGCCGATCGCCGGGACAGAGATGATCGATCCGGCATACATTGCGGACCGCGGCTCGTCCAGTCGCCGGGTTAATCAATTTTTCCAGGACTTCCGTCAATTCACAGCAGACGTCTTCATATTGGCTGCCGGGATCAACGATGCCTTGCGGTTCCCTACCTCGGAGGTTGATTCGGATGCAACCCTCCAGATCAGCGGGAAGGGTGAACGCCCTAG